>JAITGJ010000152.1 GCA_031280705.1 Spirochaetaceae bacterium | reverse complement strand
GTCTGTCTATAATGTGGACACATTATAGACAGACTTCCTTGAAAATCGCATTTTCGCAGCCTTTAGGCTAAGAAAACCGCCTCCGGGCCGTGCGGCCCGGTGTTTTTCGGAGAATCCGCCGCAAATTCCGGGGTATAGCCCGGTTTGAGCGGCGTTTTTTTTGCCCAAACATATTGACTTTAATTTTAATAATGATTATTATTATTGTTATGAAATGCACTGCCCAGATCCGGCGAAAACGAAGCGGGAAGCGGGAAGCGATTCTTGAAGTCATACGGAAGACCAAAACGCATCCGGCGGCCCGGTGGGTGTACGAAGAGCTTAAGCCCCATATCCCCGGCCTTTCGCTTGGGACGGTGTACCGGAACATCGGCCTGTTCCGCGAGGAAGGCGCGGTGGTTTCCGTGGGGGTTGTCGCCGGGGAGGAACGGTTTGACGCCGTTACGGCGCCCCACCCGCATCAGATATGTGAACGATGCGGGAAAGTTCTTGACCTGCCCGCGCCCGGCGAAACGATGCTGACCCCGCTCGCGGAAATGGCCGGTGAAAATGGCTTTACCGCGGATTACCGGAAAACGGTCTTTTATGGCCTTTGCCGTGAATGTGTAGCCGGCGGTTAAGGGGCGGTGTCCCCAAAATACCGGTAATACACGGTATTTTGCCCGTTTTGGCGGAGGCCGCCCGGCGCCATGCGGCAAACCGGCGCGGTTTACGGGAGGCTCCCTGATATAGTGAATACGGTGGCTTGTGCCGCCTGATTTTAAAGTATGGAGAGTATATATGAAGAAATGGGTTTGTACCGTCTGCGGTTATGTTCATACCGGGCCCAGCGCCCCGGAAGCCTGCCCCACGTGCAAGGCGCCCGCCTCAAAATTTAAAGAACAGGCCGATGGCGCCGCTTACGCCTCGGTTCATACCGTGGGCATTGCCAAAGGTGTGGAAGAAGATATTCTTACGGACCTCAGGGCCAATTTCATGGGCGAATGTACGGAAGTTGGCATGTACCTGGCCATGGGCCGGGTTGCCGACCGGGAAGGGTATCCTGAAATCGCCGAAGCCTTCAAACGCTACGCCTTTGAGGAAGCGGATCATGCGTCCAGATTTGCCGAACTTCTGGGCGAAGTGATCACCGACAGCACCAAAAAGAACCTGGAACTGCGCGCCGAAGCGGAAACGGGCGCCTGCGGAGGAAAGACCGATCTTGCCAAACGGGCCAAGGAACGGAATTACGATGCCATCCACGACACGGTGCACGAAATGGCCAAAGACGAGGCCCGTCACGGCGCCGGGTTCAAAGGACTTTTGGCGCGGTACTTCAAATAGTAGAGTTGTTCGACAACCCGGGCCGCGCGGTTCGATTTCGCGGTGCGGCCCGGTTTTCCGCCGGGGTCCCGGTTTAACCGGAACCCCGGCGTCATTTTGCCCGGTGGAAGAATGCCGCAGACGGCCGCGTTACGCCGTTTCCGTCCCGCCGCCCCTGGCGTATTGTCCAGGTTTGCAGAATATGGTATCTTAAAAGTATGGAGAAGTTTTCTCCAGGGCGGGCGCAAGGTTCCGCCGCAGAACCGCTCGTAGAGGGTTCTTCATCTGCCGGGCCGCAAGGCCGGTAAAACACAATCTGGCGCGGAGCGGGAGGCCAAACGGCGGCCGGGGCTCGTGCCGGAAGGAGGCTGGCGTGAAAAGCAGCAGAGGGTATATGGACTTGGGGACAATTTTCGACGAAGTATTTGAGGCGGCCCGCAATTTCAGCGATGAAATTCACCGGAATTTTGGCGATTGCGGGCCGGGGAGCCACGGGGGACCCTTTGGCCCCGGCGGGATTTTTGGCGGAAAAAATCCCTTCGATGAAAATATCGACTATTATCCCAATTATTCCTATCCGCCCATGAACGTTTACCTGAAGGGCGACCGAACCATGGTCTTTGAGTTTGCCCTGGCGGGATTTGACGAAAAGGACATCAGTCTTTCATTTTCCGGGGATTATATGGTTTTTTCCGCAAAGATCCCGGTGGAAAACAGCGGCGATTTCCAGAGTCTGGAAGAAAACTTCCGCTACTTCAAGCGGCGGCTCAAGATGAAAGATATTGAGAAGCAGAAATACTATGTGCCGCTGGACAAATACGCCCAGGAAGATGTCAAGGCGGTGTTCAGGAACGGTATTCTGCGGGTTACGATTCCGCCCAAAGAGGAGCCGGATCAAAGCGACGGCATCAAAATCGAGATAATCAGGGATGGCGAATAGCCCGCGGTTTTACCCGCAGAGGCAGCGCTCCGCCCGGAACATGGTTCCGGGCATTTTTTTGCATACCGGCGTCCGTGTATTTTTTACCCGGCTTTTGTCCGGCGGGTAAAAAATTCCCACCTGAAACAGATCTCCCGGCGCGGGCGCTTCCACAGGGGCGGTAACGTTCGGCGCTTCCGCGTGGTTTCCGTATACATCACCTTTTGTCCCGCGCCTTGTGCCTCTGTCCCGGTGCGCGGTTGCCTAAAGCGATAAACAAATCTATGCTTTCCGGCGTGGCGGCGTTTTGTGGGGATATGAAACACAGAATCCGTCCAGTCTTGGCATGGTTTTTGCTTATAAAGAGAAAGGAGGCCGGAATGAAACATTTTCGCCGTGCAGGGTCCTGCCTGGGGACGCTGCCGCTGTTGTTGCTGCTGTCCGTCCCGGTTTTTGCCCAGGAACGGGAAACGATGCGGCTTACCCTGGACCGGGCCGTGGAGCTTGCCCTGGCAGAGAACCTTGCCATCAGAACCGGCGCTATCACATTGGCGACACAGGCGTCCCAGGCAAAAAACCTTTGGGCGCAGGTTTTTCCCGCAATCAGCGCCACAGGAGGCGCGGAGTACAGTTCTTCCAATTATCCCGATATTGATCTATCGCTCACTTACAACGCATCGGTAACGGTGAGCCTGAAATTAACCCCTGCCCTGCCCGGAGCCATGCGGGCCATCAGCCTTGCCTACCGGAGCCAGCTTTTGACCTACGAAAGCGCACGGAATCAACTCGCCCTCCAGGTGGCAAAGTCCTACTATCAACTGGTCCGCGATGCGCGGAACCTCGAAAATCTTCGCGGTACGCTGGACCTTGCCCAGCGGCAGGCGGAACGGAACCGCACGCTTTTTAACAATGGCGCGTTGAGCCAGATCAATTTACTGCGCAGTCAGTTAAGCGCCGAAGAAGCACGGCTCAATGTGAGCCGGGGAGAGGCGTCATACAGTTCTTCCCGCGCGTCCTTTTTTGTTTCGCTGGGGCTGGATCAAAATCTTGAGGTGATTCTTGAAGATGAAATGCATATTGAACGGCTTGATCTTGACAGCGAACGGCTCATCGCGGCGTATCTTCCCCGGCGGCCTGACCTTGCGGCAAAGCGGCAGGATATTGAATGCCTTGAAATAACCGGATTTAATGCCGCCCTTTCCAGACGCCTGCCCGTAACGGTCGATCTTTCGGCAGGCGTGCGGGGCGGTCCGGCGGCGGGAGCCCCGTGGAATAATACGGTCATGCCCGTTACCGCCGGTATTTCTGTTTCAATTCCCCTTAATCCGTGGATTCCGGGGACCCAGGAAAATCAGGCGATCCGTACCGCGCGGGATAATATTGAACGGGCAAAGCTCGAACTTGAAGATGTGGAGCATCAGGCGCGGCTGCGTATCCGCACGCTGACGGAAGACCTCCGCAATTCCTGGGCGGCCATAGAGATCGCCCGCCTCAGGCTGGCCATTGCCGAGCGGGCCTGGGAGCTTGCCGATCAGGGATTCCGCAATGGCACGGTAGATTTCCTGTACCTGGAGGATGCGCGAAACTCAATGGCCCTGGCCCGGCAGGATCTTCTGAACAGCGAGTACAATTATCTTTCCACGACGCTTGATTTGCTCGCGGCGCTTAACGCCAGTCTGGACGAACTAAGGAGTGCCTCATGAAAAAACTGAATCCCTCAAAAGTTGTTACCGTGATAATTGTCATGCTGATTGCGGCATTCGCGTTTTTGATTGCCCGGTCTTTTCTCGCGCCCAAAACAAATGCCGCTCCCGCGTCCGCAGCCATACCACCCGCCGGCGGCAGCCAAAACAGTAACGCTGTTCAGCGTGCGGGTCAGGCGGCTTCAGGCGCACCATCCCCGGGCGGCACGGGAGCGGGCCGCCCGGCGGGAGGGAATTCCGGCGCGGGCGGAACCGCCCGTAATGCGACCGTGGTGCGTGCCACGGCGGTAAAGCCGGGAATCATAGAGACCGGCGTGGTGATCAACGGAGATGTGCTTGCGGGAACCCAGGTATCAATTTACCCCCAGGCGGCGGGCAAACTTACGGAAACCCGCCTAGAGGTGGGTGATACGGTGAGCCGGGGCCAGGTGGTGGCGATGGTCGATCCATCGCGCCCCGGCGAGGTGTATTCGCTCAGTCCGGTCGTGTCCACCATTTCCGGCACCGTACTGCAAAAACCCCTCAGCACCGGCGACACGGTTTCCGCGCAGAGCGCAGTATATGTAATTGGGGATCTTTCATCCCTGGTACTGGAAACGTTTGTGCCCGAACGGTTTTCTACGGCCATGCGGATTGGGCTTCCCGCACAGGTATCATTTGAGGCCATGGGCGGCGAAGTATTTCACGCTGAAGTAAGCGAAGTAAGTCCCGTGCTTGATCCCGCTTCGCGCACGCTGCGCATACGCCTCCGCTTTACCGGGCCGGCGGACCGGCGGATACGGGCGGGCATGTTCGCCACGGTAAGCCTGGTTACCGGTTCGCGGGAACAGGTGCCCGTTATTCCCCGTGCGAGCGTAATCAATACCTACGGATCATGGATAGTATTTGTAGTGCGTGGTGATAATACGGTCGAACGGCGGGAAATCGAACTGGGCCTTGAAAATGAGGATACGGTTGAAATTACGGCAGGGCTGCTGAACGGAGAGCTTGTGGTAACGGCGGGGCAGAATTTCCTGTCGGACAATGATCCAGTACGGGTTGTAGAATAGCGCCATACCGGGCGCGCTGCGGCGCATACCGCGGATATTTTTCCGGGAAAAGGAACAGGCATGAACATAACAAAGTATTCGGTTGAACGGCCCGTTACCATTTTGGTACTCTGCGCCCTGGCGATGGGTGTCGCGGCAACGCTGGTCCCCAAAATCGCCGTGGATCTTTTTCCTTCTACGACGCGCCCGGTGCTGTCGGTGTATACCTCATTTCCCGGCGCGGGGCCTTCGGACGTGGAGCAGAATATTACGGTTCCCCTGGAAAAGGCGCTGGCCGCTTCCCGAAACCTTGTAGACATGACATCAAGTTCGTCGTTTGAGTCGAGCAATATCAATCTCAATTTTGCCTACGGCACGGATATGGACAAGGCCCTTGCCGATACGCAAACCATCGTAAGCCGTCTTGCCAACTCTCTGCCCGACGGCGCGGGAACGCCCACGGTGCGCCGGTTCGACATGGCGGCCATGCCGATTATGCGGCTCATGGTGCGCGGGAATTATCCGCCGGATCAACTGCGCGTGTTTGCGGAGGATGAAATTCAGGCAAATATTGAGCGGATTGAGGGCGTGGCCTCGGCAAGCGTTACCGGCGGAACAACACAAATTGTAGAGGTCGCGGTCTCAAAAAACCGGCTGGCGGCTTTTAACCTTACCCTGAGCGATATTTCCGCCGCGCTCAAGGGACAGAATATTCTCAGTTCCGGGGGAAATCTTCGCCGGGGCGAGCGGAATTACCAAATCCTTACCCGGCAGGAACTTACCAGCCTGGAACAAATTAAGCGCATTGTGGTAAAAACCGTGAATGTTTCAGGCGGCGGCCCGGCAAACCGTTCACAGGGCGTGCGCCTTGAAGATGTGGCCACGGTGCGCATTGCCTACAACGACAATGCCGCCCGGGTGTACGTGAACGGCGAAAGCGGCGTGTACATTCAGGTTCAGAGCGAAAGCGACAGTAATTCTGTACAGGTCGCACGGCGGGTCAGGGGCGCGCTGGACGGCATTAACGCCTCGCTTCCCAGGGGCATCACGCTCGAAGTGCTTTCCGATGACACGTCCCTTATCAGCGCGACGCTGAACCAGGTTTACGGAAACGCGATTCAGGGCGCGGTTCTTGCCATGGCGATACTGTTTATATTTCTACGCAACATTAAAGGCACGCTGGTCATCGGCCTCGCCATTCCGGTATCAATTCTGCTGACGCTGATGTGCATGGCGATATTCGGGTTTTCGCTCAATCTGCTTTCCATGACGGGCCTTATTCTGGGGCTCGGCATGACGGTAGACGGCTCCATCGTGATTCTTGAAAATGTACACAACTACCGGCTTCGGGGCGCAAAGCCCGAAATCGCGGCGATTTTGGGAAGCCAGGAAATGACACGCGCCATTGTCGCCAGTACCACTACCACCCTTTGCGTGTTTATTCCCCTCATTATTTACAAGAACGATCTTGAAATGATGGGGCAGATGTTCAGCGATCTTATTTTTACGGTAGTAATTTCCCTTGCCTGCTCCCTCGCGGTGGCGCTGACCATTGTTCCCGCCCTCTGTGGCCCCATACTCCGCCTTGACACACGGAAACAAAAACCGCTGAGAGTACGGTTTCTGCGGATAATCGATGACGCCTTTGAGCGGTTTTTTATCCGTCTTGGCGGGGCATACAAAAATGCGCTTGATTTCTGCCTTTCGCACCGGGCTATTATTATGATTTTGGTGCTGCTCATGCTGGCGTTTTCCCTGATGCAATTTTCCGGCATTGGGATGAATCTGTTTATCCGCAGCCGGACGGACGACAGCGTTACCATAAATGTTGCGCTTGCGCAGGGTACGCCGGTAACCGTAACAGAAGAAATACTCATGGACCTGGCGGATATTGTGCGGGCCAATGTGGAAAATTACCGCAGTATCATTATTACCGCGCGGCAGGGCGGCGGAGGCGGCTGGGGAGGCAGCAGTCAGGGCACGCTGCAGGTAATGCTCCCGCCTCCGGCGGAACAGACCGATACGCCCGCCATGGTAATGCAGAAACTTACGCCGTATCTTAATGTGTTCCCCGGCGTGCGGCTTTCTTTCCGGGCGGGGCGCAGCATGGGGTCCACGTCCGCGGTAGAAATCGCCGTAAGTTCCCGCGATACGGCGGCGCTGGAAGCAGCGGCGGTTGACATTCAGCAGATAATACTGCGCCATCTTCCTGAAGTTGAGGACCCGGTGATCAATATTGACGAAGGCGCGCCGCAGATTCAGATTGAAATTGACCGCGAACGCGCTTCCGCGCTGGGCATTTCCGTAAGCGCTATCGCGCAGGAAATTCGCACCGCCATGGACGGAATCAATGCCGCTTCCTTTTCCATGGGGGACCGGACGCTCAACATCCGGGTTCGTTTTCAGGAACAGGACCGCCTGGGCCTTCCCAATCTTGATTCGATTTTTGTGATGAGCCGGAACGGTTCGCATATTTCCCTTTCCAATGTGGCGCGGATTATTGAAAACCGCGCTCCTACATCCATACGGCGGGAAAACCGCGAGCGGGTGGTGCGGATAACCGGGAATCTTCCCGGCAGCATTGCCGCTACCGAAATGCAGGCGCGCCTTGAAGAAACAGTAAAACAGTATCTTGTTCCACGGGAAGGTGTAACGGTGCGCTATCTGGGCGAAGCGGCAGAAGTAAGCACCTACAATATGCGTTTCCTTTTTATCATCGCGGCGGCGATTTTTATGGTGTTTGGCCTTATGGCAAGCCAGTTTGAATCGTTCGTGGATCCGCTGATTATTTTCTTTTCCATTCCGCTGCTTTTTATCGGCGTTATCTGGATTTACAAACTGGGCAACGAGGCGATGTCGGTATTTTCCGCCGTGGGCGTTGTCGCGCTGGTAGGCGTTGTCGTAAACAACGGAATCGTCCTCGTGGATTATACCAACACGCTTTGTGCGCGGGGATATTCCGTGCGGGATGCCTGCCTTGAAGCGGGGAAGAGCCGCCTCCAGCCCATATTGATGACGAGCCTTACCACGATTTTGGGAATGGCGCCCATCGCGTTTTTTCCCGGCGCCGGGGCTGATACGATTCAGCCCATCGGGAAAACATTTGTGGGCGGCCTTACGGTGAGCACATTTATGACACTGTTTGTAACGCCGGTCATGTATTCGATTCTGCATAACCGCCGCGATAAAAAGCAAAAACGCCAGAGGACAGATAACGGATCAAATACCGGCGCGGCGGGCGGCGCGAAATCATACCCGGGGCAGGGCGGCGGATTGGGCCGGGCGGAACCGGTTATACGTTCGGCCTTTGCCGAATAGGGGGCGGCGGTGAACACAAAAATACCCGCAGCCATTGTGGGCCTTGGCAGAATTGCAAGTCTGCTTGAAGACGATGCGCTGCGGGAGAAACCCTGTACCCATGCCGGCGCCATCACCACAAACGGGGACCTTGCGCTTGTTGCCGGCGCGGATACGGACGCGGTGCGCCGGAACCTTTTCAGCGAAAAATGGAACGTTCCGGTGTACCATGACGCGGCCCTCATGCTTAACGAAACGCGGCCCGCGGTCCTTCACATTGCTACCCATCCGGACAGCCATCTGCATTACTGCGAACTGGCGGCGGCATACGGCGTTTCCGTGGTGGTGTGTGAAAAGCCGCTTGCCGATACGCTTCACCGGGCGCGGAAAATCGCCGCACTGGAAAAGTCCGGGCGGCTTCGCGTTATCACAAATCACGAGCGGCGTTATGCGGCGGATTACCGGGAAGCGGAAGCGTTGCTGCGCGGCGAAACACTGGGGCCGCTCCTCGGCGTACGCGCGGTGCTGTACATGGGCATCAGTCAGCGCCTTCGGGATGTGCTTTGGCACGATGGCACCCATCTTGTAGACGCGATGATGTTTTTGACCGGCGGGACGCCGCGCCACGGGCGGCGCTGGGGAAGCCGTCTTGCCGCGCGCACGGGGACGGCCTGGCTTGGCGGGCGGATCGAGCGGGCAGGCGCGGAGCCGGTTCCTTTTGTTATCGAAGCGGGCGCGGGGCGGGATCATCTGGTGTTTGAGCTTGAGTTTTCCTCTGCGCGGGGAAGGCTCCGCATCGGGAACGGCATTTTTGAAGTGTGGGAAAGCGCGCCCAGCCCCTATGCCGAAAAGTTCCGTTCCCTCACAAAGATCCGTGAAGGGTTTCCCGGTCCAACGGGCTATTTTTCAAACATGGCCGCCGACGCCGTTTCCTGCGTAAGGGAAAGCGCGCTTCGCCCCCGTTCCAGCGCACGGGACGGGCTTAACGTTATCGAATATCTCCACGCCGCCGCGGGAAATTGACGAAGCGAACGCTTGCCGCTATAGTAGCAGCGCGGGAAGTTGGCGAGTGGTTACGCCACCAGTTTTGGGAACTGGACGCCGCGGGTTCGAATCCCGCCTTCCCGAATAAAGCGCGGCCCGGCCTTCTTTTGCGGCCTGACGGCACGGTATAGGGCGCCGTTCCCGTCCGGCGCGGGGGAACCGTAGATACCCCCGGCGCCGGGCGGCTTTGCGCTGCCGGTTGAATGTTATTAACTATCCGGTGTTTCATTAATAACATTCTTCCCTCAGCGCTTTTTAAAAC
>JAITGJ010000146.1 GCA_031280705.1 Spirochaetaceae bacterium | reverse complement strand
CCGGCTTGCACACGCACATCGTCTTTTACATTGGTCAGGGTGATTTCGTCCCGGGTAATTCCCATTGTTTTGCTCCTGTACTTTTAAGCATATCTTCAAACCGCGGGGCGGGCAAGGATGGAGCGGCGGTGCCTCCCCCTGGGAAGACGCTGATCAGGCAAACCGGACTCCGCCGCGGAACTCGGGGCAAAACAGTCCTTCCCCGGCGCTATGTCCCTCATCCGTTTTTTGCCCATGACCGCTCCGGTCCCGGACCGCCAATCCCCCGCCCCACCCTCTCCCACGATACCCCATAAGGGCGAAAAAAACAAGGGGCCGCTGTGAAAAACAAGGAACGGCAAACGGGATTTTCGCGGGGTTTCGCGCCTTGAACCGGCGAAAAAGTGGCAAAACCAGCGGTTTTGATCGGAGAACGGCCCTAGACGAGGTCCCGGCAATATCCCCATACCCCAGAACCGGGAGTTTACCGGCGGCCAGGCGGCACCGCGCGAACAACGCCGCCGGCGGCACCGTGCTGGAAAGCTCCCGGGGACTGCCCGTAACGCCGCTTAAAGAGGCGGCAGAAATAATTCACGTCCAGAAAACCGGCGCGCTCGGCGGCTTCCTGCACAAAGGCCCCCTGGCCGCGCAAAAGCGCCGCCGCCAGTTCCAGGCGTTTGTTGATAACATAGGTGGTAAGGGTAAGGTTCCGCTCCTTTTTGAAACGGGCGGAAAGATACCCGGCGCTCACGTTAAAATGCCCGGCCAAAAAAGAAAGGGACAGCTCTCCCTCCAGGTGAAAATCAATATAATTGATCACGTTTCTGACAAGCGGCGAAAAACCCCGCAGGGAAAACTCCCGCACCAGCGCGCAATAGCGGCGCAGCATCGTTTCGCCTATATGGAGCAAGTCTGAGGTCATCGAGGCTTCTTCTACACGGCGGGCAAATCCCGCGGACACCCGGTCAAGATGGGCAGGGTGGACAAAACCGTTTTCCGCGGCCTTCCGCGCCAGGGTGTTAAGGATGATGACGTAGTTTTTCATATCCCGCCCCTTATCCGCCATGCGCCGCCAGGGGTATTTACGGAGTTTCCCCAGACAGCGCAGGGCCCCTTCCGTGTCTCCCTCGCTCACCGCCTTTAACATGGCGTTTTCGTCTTCGTACCGTGATTCGATGATTTCCAGAGAAAGCGCCGCTTCGCGCTCCGGGCTGTACCGGAGCTTTTCATCCCCGCCGCGCCCCCCATAATCCCGGCAGGTCAGAACCGGGGGCATGCCGCTTCCGTTGAAAAGGCTCGCGCCAAAGGCGGAGAGCATGGATTCCCAGGCATGGGGAGCGGCGATCAGCGGAACCGAATCCAGATAGGCGGTGAGTTCCGGACAGAAATGCCCGGGGATAGATCGCCGCTTCATCAGGGCGTCGATGCCCTCCCGGCCCGCCCGCTCTTCCTGCCAGGGACCAATGGCCGCCCGGTTCGCTCCGCCGCCGGGGGGAATGAAAAAGCAATAGCGGCAGCCGAATTGATCCCCGCATACCTTGAGTTCCCCGGGCTCCAGGGAACGAAGCAGGAGCATCAGCCCGGTGGGCTCCCAGTTTTCATAGAGCCGCGCCCGCAGGCCCCCGTCAAAGCGCCGCAGCGCCTCCCCGGAGAGGGGGTCATAGAAGGCGGTATGAACGCCGTAGGCGGCGCAAACAGTTTTCATCAGTTCCAGCAAGGGTTCCATGTTACCCCCTTCCCAGGATACCCCATTAAAGCGCCTTTGGCGCCGTCCCCGGTACAGGACAGCGTAAAATTGTGCTAAAAGCAATGAAAATTGTTCTAACCGCCGCCGGAAATTCCCCCTTACCATAAACGAACAAGCTCCGGGAAACCGGGTTAAGGAGGATTTTATGGATGAACCAAAAGCGGCCCTGCTCTATCCCCGCGCCACCGCGTCCAGGCAGGTGGTCAGCCTGGACGGGCTTTGGCGTTTCCGGCTGGACCCGAAAGGCGAAGGCCGGGCGAGGCAATGGCAGCAAAGTCTCGGCTCCCGGGAACTGATCCCCGTGCCGGCAAGTTTCCAGGATTTTTTTACGGACAAGGAAATTCGGGAGTATACCGGCGACTTTTGGTATGAAACCGAAGCCTTCATCCCCGGCGAGTGGCGGGGCAAACGGATCGCCCTCCGTTTTGACGGCGCGGCGCACCGGGCCTTCCTGTTTGTCAACGGCCGGGAAGCGGCCTTCCACGAGGGAGGCTTCCTGCCCTTTGCCGCGGACATCACCGCCCTGGCAAAATGGGGGGAATCGAACCGCGTCAGCGTCCTTGTCAACAACGAACTCAGCGAAAAGACCCTGCCCGTAGGCCGCACCGAAACGCTCCCCGGGGGCGGAAAAATCGCCAAACCCTACTTTGACTTTTTCAACTACAGCGGCTTACAGCGTTCCGTGAGGCTCCTTGCCCTGCCGGAAACCGCGATCACCGATTTTTCCGTGATCCACCGCCTCGTGGGGGATGACGCCGAAGTGGACTACGGGGCCGAAGCTTCCGGGGAAGGCGAGGTACGGCTCAGGGTCTACGATGAGAAAGGAAACGAATGCGCCGCCGCCGCCGGGAAGCGGGGGACGATCCGTATCCCCCGGGCGAGACGCTGGAACGTGAGGGACGCCTATTTGTACCGTTTCGTGATCCGCCTGTATAAAGACGGCGCCCTGGCGGACGAGTGGTATGACGACATCGGCATCCGCACCGTGGAGGTCAAGGGAAGCGCCATCCTGGTGAACGGCCGGAGCGTGTACCTCAAGGGTTTTGGGAAACACGAGGACAGCGATTTTTTTGGCCGGGGCTATAACCCCGCGGCCTGGAAACGGGACTTTGAGCTCCTCAAGTGGACCGGGGCGAATTCCTTTAGGACCAGCCATTACCC
>JAITGJ010000107.1 GCA_031280705.1 Spirochaetaceae bacterium | reverse complement strand
TCTGTCCACAAAGTCGGTTACTTTGCGGACAGACCTTGCATTTTCTCGCCTAAAGGCTGCGAAAATGCGATTTTCAAGGAAGTCTGTCTATAATGTGTCCACATTATAGACAGACTCTATCTATATTTGTAAAAAACAGCCTCAGTACAATGCTGTTATTATAAATATATTCTTTGCCGCACCAAACAATACCGTCCGCACTTACCATCGTGATGGCGCACAGGGTTTGTACCATCCGCCGCGCAGCCGGGGAAGGACTGTGCAATACGCTTCTGGCGGCGGGCGGCGCGAGAACCGGCCGCCCGGACACGGCTCCCCGTTTGACCCTAAATCCCCAGTTGGGCCGCGATGCCGGCGAGGCTTTGCTTGATGGCGGAGTCTTCGGGGAGGGTAACCAGCGGTTTCCCGGCGGCGTCGTAGGTGTAGACCAGCGTGTCCTGGGGGATCACGCCAAGAAGCGTGAGGTTCTGCTCCCTGATTTCTTCCTCAATGCCCGGTTCCAGCCTGCCTTCGGGGGCGCGATTCACGATGAGGCGGACCGCTTTTGTGCTGAAGTCAAGCTGTGCGATCATTTCGGCGATGCGCCCCGCGGCCTGAATGCCCCGGCGGGAACAATCGCTCACCAAAAGGATCATATCCACCGGCGGCAAAATTCCCCGGCTGATGTGTTCCAGTCCCGCTTCGTTGTCTACCACAAGATATTTGTAGTGCCGGTAATGCTTCTGGAGCTGATCGCGGAGCAGATCGTTCACAAAACAGTAACAGCCCTTGCCCTGCGTGCGGCCCATAACCAGCATATCGAACTTTGCTTCCTCGATAAGGGCATCGTTAAAGCGGACCGTGGCATATTCCTGTTTCGACATACCAGTAGGAATTGGATTTTTATCGGCAAATTCGGATTTGGCAATTTCTTCCCGGATGTCGCCCAGCGTAACCACCTTGTCCACGCCGAGCACCTCGTTAAGATTGGAGTTCGGGTCCGCATCCACCGCCAAAATCGGCGTTTTGCCCTGCTCCACCAGATAATTAATAAAAAGGCCGCAGAGCGTGGTCTTCCCAACCCCGCCCTTCCCGGCCATAGCGATACTGTAGGTCATACGCGCCTCCTTCGTACCGGCGGCATTCTCCGGCCCCGGTGCGGAATGTGGCTACTATACACAAACGGCGGGAACCGCGCTAGGGGGCGCGCGGGGCGTCTCCCGCCGTCCAGTACGCGCGGCTTTACATTTCCGGAAAATCATGCCAGTCTGTCCGGGGAGGGGCGGACCAGTGCCTTCACCGGCGATAGAAACAACGGAAGCGGTTTCTGAAAGAAATGAATATCTTACCCGGCAGCTTATTACCTGCCTGGGGAACAAAAGGGCCCTGCTCCCGTTTATTGGAGACGGAATCAAAAAAATTCAAAAAAAATTAAACAAAAGCAAATTAAAAATGTTTGATGTTTTTAGCGGTTCGGGAATTGTCGCGCGGTTCTTCAGGCAGTTTTCCGAATTGCTTATTGCCAATGATTTGGAAAAGTATTCCGCGATCATCAATGAATGTTATTTGTCCAATGAGGATGAGCTTGATATTTTTTTGCTGCGGAATTACTACCGGGAAATTACCGGAGAAGCGGATAATCATCTCATCAGGGGAATTATCGCCGAATTATATGCTCCACAGGATGATAAAAACATCAAGCCGGATGAGCGGGTGTTTTATACGGCACGGAACGCGATGTACATAGACACGGTCCGGCAGTTGACCGGAGCGGTGCCGGCAAAATACCAAAAATATTTTCTCGCGCCGCTGTTGTCGGAAGCGTCCATACACGCGAATACGTCCGGCGTCTTCAAGGGATTTTACAAAAACAGGGAGACGGGCATCGGGCAGTTTGGGGGCATACACCAGGACGCCCTGTTCAGGATCACCGGAGACATACGGCTGCCGTTTCCGGTATTCAGTAATTTTAGCTGTGATACCATTATCCGCAACGGCGACGCAAATAAAATAATACAAACGCTGCCGGAAGTTGACGTGGCGTATCTGGACCCGCCCTATAATCAGCATCCCTACGGATCAAATTATTTTATGCTCAATATTATACTGGACTACCGGCGTCCGGAAAATACCAGCAAAGTATCGGGAATCCCCGAAAACTGGAACCGTTCGGATTACAACAGGGAGCGTCATGCGTTACCGGCGCTGACGGAGCTTGTTGAACAGATAAAAGCAAAATATGTCATCATTTCGTTTAATTCGGAAGGGTTTATCGGCATTGAGCACATGAAGCACATGCTTGCGTCTATCGGCCGGGTGGAAGTACTGGAAACAACGTACCATACCTTTCGGGGCGCGCGGAATTTAAAAACACGGGACATACACCTGAAAGAGTATCTGTACCTGCTGGAGAAATAATACGGCGCGTGAGAAAACGAAAACCCGCGCGGAGACGCGCCTTGCCGCGGCGCGCGTCCGCCCCGGGGCGCCTGTGAGTAACGGGATGCGCGTGCGCGAAGCTGCCGGCGCGTCAATCCGCCCCGTCCTGTTTTCTGCTCGTTTTCCTCTGGAAAACGAGAAAAACAATAGGGCAACGCTGATGAGAGTCAATTTAATCAGCGTTGCCTTAGAGGGGTAGTTCGGGCAGGTTAAAGCCCCGCGCCATCGCCTTGCTCATCTCTGCCATGGTTTCAGGCGGGACGGCCAGTTCGATGCCCCCCGATGACGCCTGAAATTCCTTCCAGAACCGGGCGATTTCCGCAAGCCGCGCTTCTCCTTCCGGGTTGCACTGTTCAAGGGGCGTAAAGGAAACGCCCCGCGTTTTCAGCGTTTCCAGCTTCAGGCGAAGCCGGTCTTCAAAGTCCCGGTAATCACCCGGTCCCGCCCAGGCCGTTTCCGCCAGCGCGAAAAGCCGGGGGAAAATCGCCCGCTCAAGCGCCGCCGCCGTGGGCACCCGTTCCGTCCAGAGACAGGCTTCCACCCCGGCCGTATTGGGCGAAGCGGCGCGGGACCGGCCTCCTATCGCCGGTTCGTAACGGAACACCTTTTGAAGGGAACTGAAACTTGCGGGATAGTCAAAATAGAGGCTGAACATGTCGGAAAATACCACGCCGCCGCCCCGGTCAAAGTAGGACTCAAGGCCCCCCGATGCGTCCCATTCAACCCAGTATTGGATGTCCATATTGCCGGGGAGAACGCGGGACTTCAGAATATCGTTCCAGCAACGTACTTTTTTGCCCTTTCCCGCGAGATGTTCCGCCAGACGGGCGGTAAAATGGCCCTGAAGGTCTTCAAAATCTTCAAGGCCGAGCCTTTTAAGCGCCGCCTTGCAGTGTTCGCATTGTTCCCACTCGGTTTTGGGCGCTTCATCGCCGCCCAAATGAATCAGGGGGGAATCGAAAAGGTCCGCAATCTCATCCAGCAGGGTAAACAGGAACTCGTAAACGCGCTCCTTCCCCGCGCAGAGGATGATGGGGAAAATGCCCCCGCCCGTAACCGGGGATACCGGCTCTTCCCGGCAGGAAAGTTCCGGGTACACGGAGAGGAGGGCGGTGGTGTGCCCGGGAAGATCGATTTCCGGGATGACCTCGATGCCCCGGTCCCGGGCAAAGGCGACAATGCGCCTGATTTCTTCCTGTGTATAGCGGGGGCCGCCCGCGTGCAGTTTGGGGAAGGCCCGGCTTTCGATCCGCCAGCCCTGATCGTCTGAAAGATGCCAGTGAAAAATATTCAATTTGACGAGGGCCATTTCTTCCAGGATCCGCTCGATTTCGGCGCTTTCAAAAAAATGCCGGGAACAGTCCAGCATAAAGCCCCGGTGCCCGTACCGGGGCCGGTCCGAAAGACGGCAGCAGGGAATTTCCCGCCCGGCCAGGCGCTCAAAAAGGCTCGTAAGCCCCTGAATGATCCCCCGTTCACCCGATGCGGTGAGGCTTATCCCCGCGCGTTCCACTTCCAGGGTATATGCTTCCGGGGCATACGCGCCGTCCCGCCTGAGACGGAGCGCCGCGCCGCCGTCCTTGAACACGAGCGGGGCAAAGCCCTTTTCCGCGAGCCGGGACGCAAAGGCGCTGAGGCACCAGGGATCAAAGCCGCCCCGCTCCACCGTCAATTCAGCCGGGACGGCAAACGCCCCCTCCTGGACTTCCGCCGTTCCGTTAATCCCCGGAATACTCTGCAATAACGCCATGGTAACCTTCCTTAATCACGCGATTGGTTCAGCAGGCTTGTCCGCTAACCCGGTTGGTTATTAGACGTGTTCCAAAACCCGGTTGGTTTAGGAACACGTCCTGCGGTTTCTCAGGCTAAAGCCTTATGAAACCGCGTTTTTAAGCGGAAGCTGTTCTGAAACTGAAGTTTCAGAAC
>JAITGJ010000036.1 GCA_031280705.1 Spirochaetaceae bacterium | reverse complement strand
CAAATGCGGGGTTTTGCCGCAGGCAAAACCCAAGCCCAAACCGCAACGCGGTTTGGGCACGCATCCATGCGGATTAGACGCTGGGGCCACGCGGCGGGGCCTGGCGAGCAAATGCGGGGTTGAGCATATCTCAAACGCGTTTTATAGTATTGTTCATGTGTGGTGAAGAAACTGCAATCGCGCGTGTCTCCGGTATTTTTTCCGGAATCCCCGCCGCGTTCCGGAACCGGTTTGTCCTTGCCGGGGCGCTCTTTTCCGCGCTCTCCGGTGTTTTTTTCCCGGCGCTTCTTGCGGGCTGTGCCGGAAACCCGCCCCCCCTTCAGGAAGAACGCGCGGCGGAACCCGTAACGGCCGCTCTTGTGCCCCGGAACGAAGCGGCAATCGAAAACGCCCGGCGCGTCATGTCAACGCTTTCGCAAAGTAATTCCCGAAGCGATTACGCGTCATCGGCGGCGTTTGCCAATTTCCGGGAAATAAGCCTCGGGGCGATTCCCGCGCGGCGGCTCTACCGCTCGTCCCACCCCGCCCTGCCGGGGAATCCCCGCTTTCCCTACGCCCAGCAGCTGGCCGAAAACGCCCGCGTAAAAACAGTAATTAATCTTTCAGACAGCGCACGCGCCGCGGCATCCTATGCGGCAACCATTCCCTGGTACCAGAGTTTTTTCAGCAGAAACACTATCATTGTTCTGGAGATGGGAACGGATTACACCGATCCTGTTTTTGCCGGAAAACTGAAAGCGGCGCTTCTTTTTATCGCCGCCAACAGCGGTCCGTTTCTGATCCACGACCAGGATGGAACGGAATGCGCGGGCTTTACCGCAGCCTTGCTTGAGGCGCTCACGGGGGCGTCCGCCGAAGAAATCACCGCCGACTATATGATCAGTTACGAAAACCGGTACCGGATCACGCCTGACAGCGGCGCATACCGCGCCCTGTCCGCCCTCGCGGAAGACGCGCTCCTTGTCATTACCGGGTATCGCGCGGCGGAAAGCGTCAATGTGCGGGAGGCGGCGGAAGCGTATCTTGCAAACCGCCTGGGCATGCTGCCGGAAGAAATCGCCGCCGTGCGGGCGCGGCTTGAGGCGAAGTATTAATCCCCGCCGCGAATAATTCCGGGCGGGTTTTCGCGGAACAGCTCCGGCGCGGCCACGCCGGGATGGCGCCAGCGCGGCGAACCGGGCTTCATCCGTATATAGCGGATGGCGCGGCGGGGACACCAGTTAAGGCAGCCCTGACAGTGTTCGCAGGCGGAAGAAAACACGGGCCGCCCGTTTTCCATGGAAATTGCCCGGGCGGGACATATCCGCGCGCAGATTCCGCAGCCGTTGCAGATGTCAAGCGGCCGGTAGCCGCGCACAAAAAGCCGCTTTCCCAGCCGGAACAGGGACGAAATAAAGGCCGAAAGGGGCCGGAAACTCCATACCCGGTTTGTCCGCCCTTCCGCAATCGCCTCTGCCGCTTCTGCCGTCGCTTCCGCCTGGAGCGCAAGGCGTTTTTCCACCGTGCGTTTTCCCGGCGGACCAAAGAGGGGTATATAGTTTTCGACCGCGGGAATACGCCCGGCATACGACAGTGTCTGCTTCTTTTTGCGGAAAACGCGGTGCGCCTCGGCGGGTGCCCCGCCGGGACCGGTGCCGTAGGTAACCAGAACCGCGATATACGGCGAACGGAATTCCGTGCGAAGAATAAAACGGCGCACCAGATGCGGCATCTGCCAGGCATAGGCGGGAAACAGAATTACTGTTTTTTCCGCCGTAATAACGCCGGGCGGCTTCAGCATTTCCGCTGCGATATTCAGGACTTCCGCCTTTTCCCCGAACGTTTGAGCAATCTGTTTTGCCGTCCAGAAGGTGTTTCCCGTACCGGAAAAAAACAGCAGCGTTATCACAATTTACGCCTTTTTCATAAAGGCGGGTTTGTAAACCGAAACATAATACTCAACCTGTTCGCGTATCGCCTCCTCAATGGAAGAAGGCGCGTACCCCGTAAGGGCGGTAAGCTTTTCGTGGGAAAAATTACAGTTATCGCCCAGCACCTTTATCGCGTAGGGGGTAAAAACAAGCGTCCGCTTCCGGAGGAGCGCGAGCCGCTCGGCGGGGTAGGAAAACAATTTTACCAGGGGAAGGGGGAGACACAGTTTCGGCGGTTTTACACCGGCCGCCTTTGCCGCCCAGGTTACCAGTTCTTCCACCGTAACCTGATTTCCCGAAACGATATAGCTTTCCCCCGCGCTTCCGGCCAGAGCAAGGTCCGCCAGCGCCCGCGCCACATCCCGGACCGCGACAAAATCGTAGCGGCCCTTCACATAGACCGGCAGCCGGCCCTCCGCCACATCAGCCAGCATCTGGCCGAAGTTGGACCGCTTGAGTTCAAAGCCGCCGACAATCCCTGATGGCATGGCGATTACCGCGTCAAGCCCCTGTTCCTTCACGGCGTCGAGCACCAGATTGGAAGCGGCCGCCTTGGACACGGCGTAGGAACCGTGCACTTCTTCCGGGCGAAAGCGCGGTATTTCCCGCAGAACAGTTTTTGTGTCCGTAAAGGGAAGGGTATGCACCGTGCCGGTATACACCAGGCGTTTGACGCCGTGCGCGAGGCAGGCATCAATGACGTTTTTTGTACCGTCAATATTTGTTCCGGCAATTTCCCGGTTCATTTTACTGGCAATGGAAACAATGCCGGCAAGGTGGTACACGTAATCCGCCCCGGCAAACGCGGCGTCGAGCGATTCCCTGTCGCGTATATCACCATATACGATTTCATCCACAAACGGCGTGAGGAAAGGATGGTAGTTTTCGCTTCCTTTCCGGACAAGGGCGCGCACAAAATGACCCCGGGATCCAAGTTCCGCGCAGAGGGCAAGACCGGTCCGCCCATTGGCGCCGGTAACCAGATGTACTGTTTTATCATTCATTTACGGCAGTATGCGGCATAACGGGCTTTTTTGTCAATGCGCCGCCAAAAGCGCGCCGCCGGACAGGCGCATTGACTTTCCCGTCTTTTCACTCTATGGTACGAGCGCCGGACCTGTCCGGCATACAGGCGCGGCTGCGGGTCCACGCCGCCGCGGCTACCCTCTCCGGCAGGGCTGCCCGCCGGTAGCGCTGTTTTCGGCAAGGAGCAAGACGATGAACATTCTCGTGATCGGAAACCGGGATCGCTACGAAAAATTTTCGCCCGAAGCCCTGTCCAATCCCGCCTACGAAATTACTTTTTTTCCCCGCGGCACGGCGGAAGATGCATTGATTTCCCGCGCGGGCGGCGCGGAAATAATCCTCGCGGACGCGATTGCCGCCGTGCCGGGGACGCTTATTGAGCGGATGCCGCGCCTCCGCCTGATCCACTCGGAAGGCGTGGCCTACGATAAAATTGATATGCGCGCCGCGGATGAAAAGGGGATACTTGTCTGCAACAACCGGGGCTGCAACGCCGCCGCCGTGGCCGAACAAACGATCCTCCTCATGCTGGCGTGGCTGCGCAGCGCCGTGGCGGGAGACCGGGAAGTACGCGCGGGAAACCAGATTGCCATGAAAGAACGCAAAATGGTCGAGGGCATTACCGAACTGGGATCGTGTACGATCGGGCTTGCCGGGTTTGGCGACATTGCGAAAGCGACGGCGGAGCGGCTCAACAGTTTTGGCTGCCGCCTCTATTATTACGCCCCTCACCGGCGCAGTGTGGATGAAGAGCGCGCGTACCGGGTGCGGTACGCGCCGCTGTATGAACTTGCGGCGCTGTCCGACATTGTTTCTGTTCATGCGGCGGTAACGGATACGTCGCGGGGCATGATTAACGCGGCGTTTATCGCGCGGATGAAACAGACGGCGTTTATTGTCAATACCGCGCGGGGGGAGATTATCGACAATGCCGCGCTCCGCGATGCCCTGATCGCGGGGAAAATAGCCGGAGCGGCCTTTGACTGCCTGTACCCGGAGCCGACGCCCGGCGATCACCCGCTGGTAGACCTCCCCGCGTCCGTGCGGGACCGGGTTGTGTACGCGCCGCACCTGGGCGGCATTACCACGGAAAGTTTCCGGCGGGCGCATAAAAACATGTGGGCAAATGTGGACCGCATCGCGCATGGAAAGGATCCCGTAAATATCGTAAACAGGGACGCGAGACCGCGGCGGTAATCCCGGCCATTCATTACGCCGGAAAAAACGGAAGCCCCACCCCGGGACGGACGGGCGTTACATCCGCAGCTTGTCGCGCAGCATCGCGCGAAACTGTTCCATGGCGCTTCCGGAAGGGGATTCGGGCCAAAGAATAATGGCCGATTCGCAGTCGGCCAGAGCCTGGGGAAAATCGCCCAAATGGTACCACGCCTGGGAACGGCGGAAAAAACAGAACGACTGATAGGGATGAATGGCGAGGGAGCGGGTAAAATCCTCTATGGCCGCCGCGTACTGTTCCAGCACCACCCGGACAATGCCCCGGTAATAGGCGGCCTTGTAGGAGTCCGGGTCCCGTTCCAGCGCTTCCGTAAAATCGGCGATAGCCTCGCCGTACTGGGACTGGGCAAAATACGCCATGCCCCGGTGCTTGTAGATAAGGGATGCGATGGCGGGGCCGGGATTCATTTCGAGCATCCGGGAATAGAGCACGATGGCCTCCCGGAACCGGCTGCCGTTATGGGCGGAGAGGGCCGCGAGGAGCAGATCATCAATGGATTTACCCTCCGTATCGAAAGGGGCCGCCGCGCGTTCATGTTCCACCGGGGACGCAGGCGGCATCTCATCAAAGATAAGCGCGTCCGTGGATTCCTCGATTTTTTTGTAAAACGATTCCCGGCGTTTTTCCAGTTCCCCGTTAAGCTGCCGCTGATAGGTTCGAATTTCCTGAAAAATAATATCGGCAAGGGAGAGGCTCGCGTTCACCGCGGCCAGTTTCCGCTTCATCGGTTCGTCAAAGGGGGTAAACTCGGCCTTGTACACCAGTTCGTGCTCAACTTCGGCCCAGGCGTCCTGGAGAATCGTGCGTATCTGGATTTCCGCGACATCGCAGCCGGGAAATCCGTCTTTTTCACGCAGGATTTCTGGAATCGCGATCAAGATATGAATCGACTGATAGCCGAATTCCTTGAATGTCTGGTGTTCACCCTTCCGCTCCACCTCGATCACGGTGAATACGCGGGATACAATCTCCTCAACCAGGCCCAAATCCTCAATAAAGGGACACACGATGCGGATGCCGATCTGGTCTGTAATGACGACCGGCTCCCCGCTTCCATTCTGCCGGCAGAGGCGGAGATATTTTTTGTAGTAACTTAAAAAATCCTTGGCGCGCACCTTGACAGAAATCCGGGAGGGGAGCTCCCGCATGGCGTCTTCAAGGCGGAGGGCAAGGTCCCGGGAAACAAGCTCCCGGCTTCCGGCATAACGGTTGTATTCAGCCTCGAGTTTTACCCGGTCGGGAAATAGGCCGGTATCATCGTCGTTCATGGTGGTTTAAAAAAAGGCTGCCCGGAAACGTGATTCCCGGACAGCCTCGTATTACCCGGAACTAACCGGCCTACTCCTGTTGCTGACCAGACTGGAAGTTGAACTCGGTCTCGGTGGCCTGTTTCTGCCGTTCAAGGTACCTCAGCACCTGGCTGTGGCCAAAACGCCGGACTTCAAACGCTTTCCGCGCGTCTTCCCGCGTTTGGATAATCTGCCACTCGTCTTCATCGTTAATGTCGCGTTCGGTCTCAAGCACGGCCTTGTCGTAGATAAGCCGCACTTCGCGGAAATAGGAAACAAAATCGCCGCCGATCTTGCCTCCATCCCGCTGAATCAAAAATCCGCCGAATTTGATAAAAGGGGTGGACTGGGGATACAGGGGATAGAGCCTCAAGTCCCGGTTACGGACTTCCTGGAGGTACGCCGGATTGTCCCACCGGAGTTCGGCCCAGCCGTCAAACTGGAGGTACCCCATCTGCATGATCCGCTCGGTTCCATCGTTGTCGATAAGAATTACCGAGAGGGCGTGGGGGAAGTTGAGGCCGTACACATTTACCGCGACCGCCTTGACGGTCCCCACATTTTTGACGACGCCGAAACCGTCTTCAAAGCGGCTCGGGGTACGGCGGTCCGGGCGCGCGGGCCGCGTAACGGATCCGTCGTCGCCCACTTCGTCCCAGTCATAGGCGGGGATTTCAAACGGCGGCGCGATCCGGGCCCAGGAATTGAAGGGTTCCACAGGGAAGTGGACACGGACGCCCATCACCGTGCCGTACTGCGTAGAAGCGGCAGGCTTGGTGAAGCTCAACCCCTGGTTAATAACCGTCCGGGAAGACGACGCGAGGTGTACTTCCCAGTTTTCAAGGCCGAGCGAGGTCCGCATAACCTGCTTCTGCGCCTGGGTATAACTGTTGCCCGCCACGCCGGAAAAATCCATCATGGTTTGACGGTTCTGATTCGGAGCCTGATCCCCCGAATCTTGAGCCCCCTCAGGATTGCCCGGATCGACATAAATGTCGGCGGCAATCTTGGTGAAATCAATAAGAACGGCTTCCTCCGCAATAACCGCTCCCGCGACAAGCAACGCCATAGCGATCAGCATGAACGATCTTTTCATTCAAAGCTCCTTTAACTAATGCTTTAAAGCTTTAAGTCAGATATTCTAAAGTATACGTTATCCCGAAATTTTGTCAATGGTTTTTACGCCGAATTGTTCTTTTTTCCGCCGGGCGTTTCATACCGTGCCCGGCTTCCTTCTATAAAGAGGCGCACATCCCGCACGCGGCGGAAATTACGCCGGATCCCCTCATCAAGTACGCGCAGACTTATCCGGCTGTCCCGCCCCGCCCGGACGGGAAGGGCCGCGTCGAGGGAAAGATCGACATATACCACGCCGTCCCGGAGGATAAGCGCGGAGAGGCGCGTTTCCGGGGGAAAAAGCGGTTCCCGGCCCGGCGCGGACGGCCCCAAAAGGGTCTCTTCCACATAGCGGCGTATCGCCATTTCCCCGGACGGCGGGCGGCGGAGCATCCGTTCTTCCACCATGCCGGCGCCGCCTTCGGGCGCGAAAAAGACAAACGTCTCGCGGGTCTTGCCGGAAAAAAGACACTCGGCAAGCGCGAACACGAAAAGGGCGGCGATAAGCATCCCCCGGCGAAGACGGGCGCTGCCCAAAAAAACACGAAACGCGGCGCGGGCCGCGCGGAAAGGGGCGATCATCGGCTGACGGTAAACCCTCCTGACGCATCAAAGGTCTTAATATAATCGGCAAGTCCGTTATAGATCGCTTCGACAAGGTTCCGCAAGGACTCTTCGTCCGTAAGAAGCAGGGCGTCTTCTTCATTGGTAACAAAGCCCATTTCCACCAGCACCGAGGGCATCCGGGCGTTGCGCACCACGTACCAGTCCCCCGCCTTGAGCCCCCGTGAGGGTATGACGCGGCCCATCGCCTCGTCAACGCGCCGGGAAATCGCGCGGGCTATCATAATCGTTTCGGTGATAAATTCATCCTGGAGCATATCGTTCCAGATCGAAAAAATATCGGCGTTGCCGGAAAAACTCTCCCGGTCCAGCAATTCCCGCCAGTAGCCGGGATTGAGATACCAGACCTCGAATCCCCGCGCCGCGCTGTTGACGGAGGCGTTCGCGTGGAGCGATATATAGACCGCCGCCTCATTTTCGCGGAGGGGCACGGTATTGGCAATGGCGACCCGTTCTTCCAGGGTGAGAAACCGGTCGTCGCTCCGGGTGAGGAGGACGCGCCGGTCCGGGTAAGCCGCGCGGAGGCGCGTCTGGAGCATCAGCGCGGCGCGCAGGGCCACGTCCTTTTCCCGCACGTTAAGCCGCCTCTCGCCGATCCGGTGCTCACCCAGCGCGCCGGGATCCTTGCCGCCGTGCCCCGGATCGATGACGACGGCGGCAATATGGAAGCGGCTCCGGTCTTCGGCGGCGCGGGCATCGAAAACACGGCGCAGAGCGAGCACAAAGGGTTCGGGAAAATAAAGCGCGCCGTTGCGCAGATACGGGGCGGGAACGGAAAGCACGTCCCGCGCGTCAATCACGATAAAGCCCTCCGCTTCGCCGCTTCCCGAGGCGTCAAACGCCGCCTGGTGTCCCGACCGGGAAAAAACCCCCGATAAAAAAAACGGATCCCAGCGGAGGGAAGCCGCCTCACCTTCCCCGCCAAGACGCGCAAGGGCTTCTTCGGCGGACAGCGCGGGCGCGGGACTTTGCGCGCGGAGGGGCGCGCTCAAAGCGAGCAGAACAGGAAAAAAAAACGCCGCGGGACAGGACGGCTTCATGTTCCGCCGCCGGGAGACCCGTCCGCGCCGCCGCCTGCCAAGCCGGCGCCGCCTGCCAAGCCGGCGCCGCCTGCCAAGCCGGCGCCGCCTGCCAAGCCGGCGATGCCTGCTGTGCCGGCGGCAAAACATTCCGTTACATAGGCCGCGCCCTGATACCCGCCCCGGATAAGGGCGGCCCAAAACCGGCGGCCCAGGACGGCTTCGCCGTCCGTTACGCCGGAGGACGCGCCGGGGAGGGAGCGGCCCGTAATTTCCCGCACCGCGTCAAGACTTTCCGCTACGGTCCGGCCCATCCAGTCCCGAAGGTCTGATCCGGCGAGGGCCGGAAAGGGCGCCAGGACGATTTCTTTTTCCGTACAGGAGGAAGGCGGCGCGGGATCGGGAATGGCGGCAAGCAGGGCGAAAATTTCGGGGGGCACTGTGTAGGCGGATGGCGGCCATCCGGCATCGCCGGAGCCGTCAAGAAACGCGGCGGTTTCGGCGTGGGGAACCACAAGGGGAAGGAGCACCATGCGGGCCGCCGATTCCGCGGCGGCAATGGCGGCGGCGCGGGCGGGCGCCATGGCAATGATATTGCCGCATTTGGAAACGTTATTTTCCGGGAATGAAACGAGCGTCCCCGGTGTGGCGCGGAGAAATACGTCTTTTACGTAGGGGGCGGCCTTTGCCGCACGGAGCGCGATAACCGAACGCACCCGGCCCGGAATCGAAATAAACGCCCGTTCGGCGGCGGTCCACGCGCGAAGCGGCAGAAGGCCGCGCGGTTTTTCCCCGAGCGCGGCCATAATCGCCCCGCGCGTAACTTCGACGCCGGAAGCGTAGGGGTAGGTCCAGCCGGACATATATCCCCCCGAAAGACGCGCGGCAATTTCCCCGATCATGGGACCGGACGGGGTAAGCTTTATATCGCCCTTGGCGGCTCCCGCGGCCGCGCCGTCCAGGAGGCCCAGGGCGCGCACGCCCGCGGTAAACGTTTCGATAAGGCGTCCGGCGGCGTCATCGTCAATACCGGCGGGCATGGTATGCCCCATCTCGATAAAGTAGGGCGGGAAAAAAATATGCCGGTCCGCGAGGCCGCATATCGCTATTTCCCCGTGATATACCAAAGCGTCCACGGAAAATTCGGGGCCTTCCATAAACGCTTCCACAATGACCGCGCCGGAGCGCGAAAAGGCGAACGCGGGCGGCAGCGCGGCGGCAAGTTCGGCAGGGGAATCGACGCGGCGGCATCCCCGCGCCCCCATATTGTCCACGGGTTTTACCACCACGGGGTAATTGAAGGGCAGACCGCCCGCGAAACCGTCTTCCGCCCCGGACGCCTGAGAAGAAAGCACGATAAACGGAGGAGAGGGCACGCCGGCTTCGCGGAAGCGGCGGCGCATCCTGCCCTTGTCCGAAGCGTTGAGCGCCGTCTCATAGGGAATGCCCGGAAGGCCGAGCCGTTCGGCAACCCAGGCCACGGTGGTGGAAAAATCGGTGCCCGCCGTGATGATCCCCCCAAGACGCCCCTCCTTTTGGAGGGACCGGGCCAGGGCTTCAACGCCCTCCTTGTCCTTGAGGTCGATATGTTCAAACCGGTCCGCGCGGCGGGCGTTTACCGCGGCGCTGTCGCCGTCCACCACGACGGTTTCAAGACCCATTTCCCCCGCGATAGAGATGACGGGCCCCTGCATGACCCCCGCTCCCAGAATGATTATCTGCCGCCGTGTTTTATCAGCCATCCGTTCTCCCCTTCCGTCCGTTAGTCTTCGATTTTTACCGCGTAAGCTTCAAATGTGTCCCCCAAACGGAACACCCGGCTTATGGCGAGGCCCGCGCGGTACACCGCTCCCCGCCGCCCGTTACCCGTCCCCGGCAAGGGGAACCGCTCCGGATGATGCCCGGTTATGCGTATATTCCTGAGGCGGAATCCCGCCCCGGCAAGAATTTTTCCCGTGCGGCGAACATCCCAGACGGTAAAATGATCGGCGGGACTTTGTTCAAGGAATTTCACGCGCGATACACGGCCGGAAATCCCCGTGAGGGACGGCGTGGAAAAGGCAAGAACGCCGCCGGGCTTAAGCAGACGGCGTATTTCGGCAAGAACCGCCGCGGGATCCCGGAAATGTTCCAGCACATACCAGAGGGTTACGGCGGTAAACCGCTCCGGGGGAAAACCGGCCGTGGCTGCGGGAAACAATCCTTCATGTACGGGAATGCCAAGTGTGGCGCGTACCCAGGAAGCGGCGCTGGCCGCGGGTTCGACGCCCTCGGGGACAAAGCCCGCCTCCCGCGCCGCGTCCAGAAAGGGACCATAGGCGCAGCCGATATCAAGCAGACGCGCGTCATCACCCGCTTTTCCGGTGGAGCGGAGCGCCGCACGGATACGGGAAAGCCGTTCCCGGCCCATTTCCTTTAACGCGGGAAAATCTTCAAGATAGGTCTTGCCGTACTGGGCGCGGTACGCATCAAAAAAATACGCCTTGGCGTACTCAACCGGCGGCGGGTTCAGCCGGTTCTGATACACGATCCCGCAGCAAGCGCAGCGCCGGTAGGTCCGGCCGGGAAAGCGGGCCACCACCCGGTGGGACAGCCGTTCCCCCCGGCCGCAAACCGGACAGCGGGTAAATACCAGGGGCTCCCGCCCGGCAAAATCGCCGGTAATCTCCGGGACGGTACGGGGCCGCCCGGTCCCGCCGTCAAGGCCATATTTTTCCGCAAGCGCGGCGGAACGGCGGGAAAGCGCTTCAAGGAACACCCGGTCCGGGCCGTCCCGCCGAAAGAGCAATTTCCCAAGCCTGCCCGCCGCGCTTTTTCCGGTTCCCGCCTCACAAAAACCCGCCCGCCGCGCGAGACGTCTATGGTAGGCGGTTGGGGAAACAAGCAAAACCGGCGTCCCGGCAAAAAGGGCTTCAAACGCCGTAAGGCCGAAATGGGTGATTACAAGGTCAAAATCCGCAAAGCGATCCCGGACGCCGCACGCCGCCTCCCACACCGTAACGCCCGCCGGACGCAGGGCATCCTTGCCGGGCGCGGCGGTATTGAGGCTGCCGAACAGCGCGGTTATTTCCAGCGCCGGGCGGGCAGACGCAAGCGCGCGGGACACGGGAACGGTAAGGCGCGCGGGGTCTTCCGCCCCGAACGTTACCAGAACGCGGAGAGGGCCGCGCGGAAGCGCAAAGGGCGGCGCACGCCGCTTCTCCGGCGCACGCGTAAGCGCGAACGATGAAAGATTGGGCCGGTGCCGCGCGGGCAGGACCGGAAGAAAATCCGCGAGAAAATCAAACCGGGAACGGTAGGGGCCGCCTTCGTCAATGCCGATCAGGGGTCCCCAACGGGCCCAGCGGATAGCGGTTTGGGGGGAAGTCCTGAAGTTGTCAAGGATGATCCAGTCCCAGGCGCGCCGGGCAATTTCCGCCTCATCGCAAAGCATAATATCCGCAGGGACGTCACCCGGCGCGCGCGCGCCGGGCACGGCGGATCCTTCTGTGTATAGCCAGGCGTCCCGGCCCTGATCACGAAGCGCGCGGACCAGGGCGGCGGACCGGACCAGATGCCCGCCGCCCCGCCCCGCGCCGTGTGCCGCCGCCACCAGAATCGCGCCGTGCCGCATGCCGTTACGCCGCCCCGCCCCGGTCCGCGCCGGAAACGGCGGCGTGGTACGCGGCGATAATGGCCGCTCCATGATGGCGGCCGCCCGGCGCGGCATTATCGAGCGCGGCATAGAGGGATGCGGCGCGGGCGAGGTCCTCACCGGTATCCACCGTAACCCGCATGGATGGCCCCCGCCAAAACGCGGGCGCAAGCGGCCGGTGCAGGGTAAACCGTTCCGGATGCCCGTAGAGGTAGGGACAGACGTGCTCCCGAGCGGCGCTTTCCCGTGCCTCCCGGCCGGCGCGGAGCAGCGCTTCGGCGGCGCATACTTCCACACCCGCCCCATAGGGAAGTCCCGCATAGGCCGCGTAATCCGCGTCCAGTTCCGCCGCTTCCCCGCCTATCCGCCGGGCGGCGTCAATAAAGACAAACGGATTATCACCCGTAGCGCGAATAACCCGGTCAACGGAAAAACGCCGGATGGCGGCGCAGTACCGCTCAAGCACATCCTCCTTGGGACCGGCGGCCAACACAAAACCCGCTTCGTCCGCAAGCGGCCCAAATGCGGCAAGACAATCTTCGGGACAGGCGAGGATGCGCATATCCGCGGGGAGACCGGCGAGGGCTTCCATCACCCGAAAGACGAGGGGCCGCCCGCCCAGGGGCAAAAGGGCTTTTTGGGGGAGACGGCTCGAATCAAGACGGGCTTGAAGGATCACGGCGGTCATGCGGAGCCTCCTTCGGTCTCAGAAAGGGAGGTAAGCGCGGCCTCCGCCGGACCATCGCCTGAAACGGCGGGGGCGGATGGGACGGACGTTTCCCGGGGATCCTCCCAAAGGCGCGTCAACATCCGCGCGTCGCGCTGAAAACGGGAACGGTGGGCATACACCCAGCGGCGTCCTTCGGCAAATTCCTTGAGAGCGCTGAACGGATCGACCCCCGCGCGGAAAAGATAGTCCCAGAACCGGAGCAGCGGAAGGTGGGCCTCTCCGCCGCGAAACACCGGCGCAAGGCTGCGGAGATAAAAACGCCGGTAACTCTCTTCGGCGGTACTGTCCTCTGACGGGGAATCGCCGTTATAGGAGAGGCGGATCAGCGCCGTGGAACGGATCTCCTCGCCCCAAAGCCAGGCGCGGAATCCAAAATCCATAAGCTGCCAGTGGAGACTTTTCAGGGAGCCGTCAAATCCGCCGATGCGGAAAAAACGATCGCGGTCGTAAATCCCCACGCCGTCAAACGGGTACAGGCTCGCCGTTCCTTCCCGCTCCACGGCAAAGGGAACGGTCCGGACGGTCCTTCGGTACAAAGCCGGGGCGATAAACGTGGGAAGCGCCTCAAAACGCGCGTTCTGGATCAGCGGGGCTGTACAGAGCCGCCGGTTTGTGCCGGGAAGCCCGGACCGTATTTCCTCGGGCGTACGGAAAATCCGCGCCGCCATCCGCGCCGCGCCGCCTGAATGGAGGACACGAAGATCGTTCCAGAGCACGAAAAAAAGCGGACAGGAAAGTTCCGCCGCGGCCAGGTTGATCTGTTCGCCGGGGGTAAGGGCTTCTTTAAGGAGGATAAACCGCACGGACGGAAAACTGAGCGAAAGTTCCTCCACATCGTACCGTTCCTGGGGGCCTTCCAGCGAGACGATAAAGTCAAAGCCGATTTTTTCCAGTTCCTGAAACAGCGTGCGCCGGGGATAGCGGCTTCCCCGGTTAAGAACAACCGCCGCAAGCCCCGTGGTGGCGGCCCGTTCGGCGCCCCCCACGGCGGTGTAGGACGGCACGGCGGAATCAAAAATTGAAGGTATAGTACTCATCGCACCCCGCGCAGATGCCGGGGTAGTCCCCCCCGGCATGGCTCTGATAACAGGCGGCCCCCCGCTCCCAAATGGCGGCGAGGTCTTCGGAAAAGGCGTTGCCCAGAATGCCGCCGTCCGCCGCGCCGCCGGCAGGGGCGATGGCGGCAAGATCCTCGCGGCACCGGGGAACGCGCCCGTCAATAAACACGCACATATCCCGCATAAGATGCCAGCAGGGCCGGCGCTCCACGGGCGAAAGGTCCGCCGCCTTCCGGGACGGCAGCGCTCCGGCAAAGTCATCGTATTTCTGGATGATGATCCGGTCCTCCCCGGCGGCGTCTTTCCAGAAACGGTAGAACCGCTCAATATCGTCTTCCGCCCCCGCGACACGGAGCGCCTGAACATAGGCGCTGTCCGGGAAGAGGCGCACAAGCCGCTTCGCCGTCTCCACCGCCTCATCAAAACCAGCGCCGCGTACCGCGCCATAACGGGCCGGGGCGGCGGCGTCCAGGGACACCACCCACGAAAGTTTTTCCGCGGGCGCAAGCCAGGGACGCCGGGACCAGGCGGCGCGCGACGCAAGATCCGCGGCGGCTTCCAGTTCCCCTTCGGTCCAGCCAAGGCCGGACGTCTCGATAATGAGGGAGAGCGTTTCCCGCGCAAGAACCGCCTCGATAAGGCGCATTTTTTCGGGGTGCAGGGAAAGCTCCCCCCACAAGGAAAGATCGATCACCGCGTCCCCGGAAAAGGCCGTAATTTTGTCGAGCAGGGCAGAAAACCGCTCCACCGCCATAAACCCGTTTTCCCCGCCCTCCGGGCGGGAAGCGGGCCAGGGACAAAACGCGCAGTCCTGCGGACAGGCGGAGGCGGTCTCTATCGCGTAAAACGCGGGGAGGGTCCGTAACAGTCCGGGCCGCTCCGTAATGATCCGCTCCACGCTGGCCGCGCCGTCAGTACTACCGGCAAGCCCCGCTTCGGCGAGGCGGGTAAGGAGCAGCGTATTCCGCTTTGAGTCGGCGGCGAGGGAAAGGCGGTACTGACGTAAATCCACCGGGGAAATCTCCGCCTCAATATCAAACGCGTTAATATCTTTTTGAATCACCTCAAAAAGCGTCTCCCGGTTTACCGCGCCGCCTAGGGGAAGACGCGCGTTCTCCGCGAGCCGGGCAAGGACGCCGGCCACGCCCGGCGCGAGCAGTTCCGGCGCGAGGCCGTAGGGCCAGCCGTCGGCGTAGGAATACTCCGCCGCATAGCGCCGGTGCCGTTCCGCGAGCGCGGCGGCGATTCCCCCGTCCAGAAACGGCGTATCGGCCCAGGCATAGTAGGTAAGGCCGAACCCGGCGCCCAGGGCGGCGAGAGTGGCGAGGAGTTCCCGCGCCGTGGCAAAGGAGCCGGGCACGAGCGCCACATCACCGGGAAGCCTCAGCGCCGCCGTCCTGGCAAGCGCATCAAAACCGGGTCCCGTGAGAAGAACCCGCTTTTCCACACCGGGAAAGGCCCCTGCCCGCTCAAGCGCGAGGTCCAGGGCGCTCTTTCCCCCAAAAAGCGGCTTAAAAGCATATTCCGTTAACTTTCCGCCGAAAAGAACCGCGAGGGCACGCATACTCTTAAAATATCGGTAAACTTAAAAAAATGCTCAAATGGAGCGCCCGAAAAAGCCGGATTTTGGCGCGGCGGCCGGCCACAAAGACCGCGCCCGCCGGATAAAGCGCCGGAGGGCCGGAATATCCCGCCAAGGCAGGGCCGGTTATGGGGACGGCGGAAACAAGACGGGGCGTTCAGGCGCAGGGCGGCCCCCTATCTCCTGTTCCAGAGAAACGATTCCGTATCCCGCAGAACCGAATCAAAAGCGCCGAAACTGGTGCGCGTTTCGGGGATAGAACGCAGGAACAGTTCGCCATAGCGCTTCCGCAGGAGGCGGCCGTCCAGCACCGCCACCACGCCGTGATCGCTTGAGCGGCGCATGAGCCGCCCAAATCCCTGCTTGAATTTGATCACCGCTTCGGGAAGGGAAAGATCCATAAACGCGCTGCCGCCCTGTTTTTCCAGATCCTCACCACGGGCGGCGAATACCGGGTCCGCGGGGCTTTTGAAGGGGAGGCGGCAAAGGATGACGAGGCGGAGGGTATTGCCCGGCGCGTCCACCCCTTCCCAGAAGGAGTGGGTGGCAAACAACACGCTTGACTCATCCGCCAAAAATGCCTTGAGGAGCCGGGAGCGGTCATCGTCTCCCTGCCTTAAACAGCGGATGCCCTGTTCTTCCAGGGGCCCGCGCGCCGCATTCCAGGCGCTTTGGAGGGCATCGTAAGAGGTGAACAGTACAAGCGCGGACCCGCCCGAACATGCGGCAAGGGCAGAAACAGCTTCATCGACAAAGGGCCGGAACGCCGCGTCTTCCGGGAGGGGAGCGCCGGATGGAACGGCGAGGAGGACCGACGCGGCATAGGGAAAGGGAGACGGGAATACGCCGGTAAGGATTTGCCGCTCCTTGACCAGGGCAATACCCGCGCGGTTCTCCCAGTAGTCAAACCGTCCGTTTACCGTAAGCGTGGCGGAAACGGCGATGACGGTACGGTTCGGCATGAAAAGGGCGTCCCTGAGCGGCGGGGCAACATGTATGGGGGTAACGTGAAACGCCGCCCAGTCATCCCGCGCGCCGGCGCTTCCGGCGTGGCGTTCAAGCCAGATAACTTCCCCTGTCCGTTCCCGGTATTCCAGGAATGCCCGCATCACGGAGACGGCCGCCTCAAGCCGCCGCACCGTGGCGCGTATTTCCCATACGGCGTCCTCTTCAGGTCCATCCGGCGGGAGGGCTTCCAGGAGGTCCCGCACCACCCCGGCCAGTTGAGAAAGCCGCCGCGAGAGGACCGCGAGACGGGAAACAAGCCCGGCAAAGAGGCCCTCCCGCGCGGGGGTAAGACGGATCGTCCCCTCGTCCCAGAGGAGCGTCAGGGCTTCCGCGTCCAGTTCCTCTACCAGTGTCCGCGCGCCGGTAATGGATGCACCGGTTTCCACCGCACGCGACGCGGAATCGCCGGGGAGCAGCAGGGCAAGGCGAAGGAGGAGGCCCGTCTGCCGCGCCCGCTGCCTGCGGTACAATCGCGCGAGAAGGCGGAGGAGGAGCGGGCGGCTAAAACTTTCGGAAAAGAACGAAGACGCCGCGTCCTCTACCGTGTGCGCCTCGTCGATGACCACCCGGCGGAACGGGGGAAGCACCACGGTCCCGTCGTAGCCCGCGCCGCCGCTCCGCGCGGCAAGGTCCGCGAAGAGGAGGTGGTGATTCACCACGAGGATCCGCGCATCGGAACACGCCTTGCGGAGGGCGAGAAAAAAACAGCGTTCCCGCTCCGGACACCGCATCCCCATGCAGAGATCGCTTTCCGAGGATACCCGCGACCAGACCGCCTCCGGGGGAAAAAATGATAGATCGGACCGGCTTCCCGTGGCCGTCGTTTCCGCCCAGCCGTGTATCAGGACCAGAACGTCGTGTTCTTCGCTCTCCACCATGCCCGGAAGGACGCCCTCTTCCGTTTCACGGAGCGCCGCGGCAAGACGGCGGCGGCACAGGTAGTTGCCCCGCCCCTTTACCAGCGCGGTCTTTATCTTTTTGCCCCGCGCGCCCAGCGCTCCGGTAACCAGGGGGATGTCTTTATGATAGAGCTGTTCCTGGAGATTGATCGTCGCGGTGGAAATCACGATGCGCTCGCCGTTGTCCAGCGCGTACCGCATGGCCGGGAGCAAATACGCAAGCGATTTCCCGACTCCCGTTCCCGCTTCGGCGGCGACAAGGGCGTCTTCGTTAAACCCCCGGATGATAAGCCGCATCAGATCGATTTGGCTGGGACGGCTTTCAAACGCCTCAAGCCGGTTTGCCACGGCGCCGCCTTCTTCCAGCGAGGCGGCCAACTCATCGGCGTCAAGCGGCCGCGTCTCCTGGCGGCGCACGGGCTCCACCACGGCGTATACGCGCTCCACGGCATTGTCCACGATGAACGAGCCGATGCCCGCTTCCGCAGCCCGCGCGGCGATGGAAAGATCGTTGTCGCTCGGCACGAGAAATCCCGACGGGTGGTTATGGATCAGGACGTCCGCCGCCGCGCCGTCCGCGCCGGACGGCGGCGTTTCCTGCCGTCCGGGAAGGGCGGGTACGGCCCCGGCGTTACCACGGGACTGGACCTCAGAGCGCGCGACGAGTCCCCTGTCATCAAGCCAGCCGAAGGCGTATACCTCACTGCCCCCCGCCTCCCGGATTTCCTCCCGGAGGGACTGGATCACCGCCTGGGTCAGCCGTTTTCCTGCCTGCACGGGAAAAGTCTACCGTATACGGCGCGTGGTGTGGAGTGCCCAACGGCCAAAGGCCGTTGGGCTTATTTTTTGCCGCTTGCGGCAAAAAATCGCCGGAGAAGGCGGGGGACGGCGCGCGGTGTGAAGGGATGGGGCGAAAAAGGCGGCGCGGTGTGAAGGGGGGCCCACCGGCCAAAGGCCGTTGGGATTATTTTGTGCCGCTGGCGGAAAAAAATCGCCGGATGGGGCGAAAAAGGCGGCGCGGCTGGCGGGGGAATTTGTACATCGGCTTTTCTTTATATATACTTAAAAAAAGTTGCGAAACCATGGCGGGGACCGCCGGATTACCAGGCGGGGATACAACCTGTCGTACCACAAAATGGAGCGGGACATGGCAAATAATCCGATAGAACTGGTAAAATGGTCGCCGTCTTTTTCGGTGGGCATCAAGTTAATCGATGAACAGCATCAAACACTGCTCAATCTTACCAATGATATGTTCAAACACTGCGTTGGCGAGGAGAAGGCCGAACGGGAATATTTTGAACGGGTGATCCACGGCGCGGTGGAATATGTAAAGGTCCACTTTGCCACGGAAGAAAAAATTATGCTGAAAACCGGCTTTTCAGGATACACGGAGCATAAAAAGGAGCATGAGAATTTCGTGCTCAATGTGGTTGAACAGATACAGGCATACAATTCAGGGAAGCGACTCGTGCTCAATAGTTTTACCCGCTTTCTCAAGGAATGGATTCTTACCCATATCGCCGTTTCCGACAAACGGTATTTTGAGTATTTCCGGAAGATAGCCACCCGGAAGGAAAACGGTACGCTGAGCATCAGTCACGATGATGTAGCAGCGCACGCCGTGGAAGCGTAGGGGGCCTCTTATGACGCGGAATTGCGGACGGCGTTTTCCGTCTTTTTACTTGACATTTCTTGTCAAGTATGGAAATCTTCCATGTTGATCACCGTTGAATCCGATTACGCGGTGCGTATCCTCCGGGCGCTTGTGGATGGGGGCCGGAAAACCGTGGAGGCCATCTGCGCGGCGGAGCTGATTCCCCGGCCATACGGGTATAAAATCCTCAAAAAACTGGAAAAGGGCGGCATCGTGCGGAGCTTCCGGGGAATCAACGGCGGGTATGCCCTGGAACGGGGGCTGGAGACGGTTACCCTCTACGATGTGTTCACCGCCGTGGACGGGGACATTCTGCTTACCGGCTGCGTAGACACGTCCTATCTCTGTCCCCGGAATACTGCCGGGCGGCGCTGCGCGGTTCACGCCGAGTTCGGGCGGCTGCAGAGCCTCCTTACCGGGGCGCTCAGGGAAAAATCCCTGGCGGAAATTTTGGCAGGCTGAACAAACCGGTAAAAAAAGCCTGTATGTTTTGGTAAACCGCGGCCTGTTCCGCGACAATGGAGTTGTTCGATAACCAGTTATCGGGCGACTCCCATAAAACCATGGAGGATGTCATGAACGAAAGTGTCTACGGGTGTTCAACCTGCGCCAGCGCGGATAAACCCCTGGAGGAGTTTATCGCCGGCCTTTCGATGGAGACGAGCCACCACCGGGTGGAAAGTCAGGAAACCAAATGCGGGTTCGGCCTGCAGGGCGTGTGCTGCCGCCTCTGCGCCAACGGCCCCTGCCGTATCACCCCGGATTCCCCCCGGGGCATCTGCGGTGCGAGCGCGGACACCATTGCCGTGCGGAATCTTTTGCGGGCGGTTGCGTCGGGATCGGGCTGTTATATTCACGTTGTGGAAAATACCGCCCGGAACCTCAAGAATACCGCGCGGGAAAAGGGCGCCTTCAAGGGAAAGGCCGCTCTGGATCGCCTGGCGCACAAATTCGGCGTGAGCGGGAAAGACGAGTGGGACACCGCGGAAAAGGTGGCGGACGCGGTGCTCGCGGACCTGTATAAGCCCGAATACGAGAAGATGGACCTGGTGGAAAAAATGGCCTACCCGCCGCGCTTCCAAAAATGGCGGGAACTGGGGATTCTTCCCGGCGGCGCGAAGAGCGAAGTGTTCCACGGCGTGGTAAAGTGTTCTACCAACCTTAATTCCGACCCGGTGAATATGCTCATTGACTGTCTCAAGCTGGGCGTCTCCACGGGAATATACGGCCTCACCCTGACCAATCTTCTCAACGACGTACTGCTGGGCGAGCCCGAAATTCGCCCCGCGCCGGTGGGGCTTCGTGTCATCGACCCGGACTATATCAATATCATGATTACCGGCCACCAGCACACCATGTTTGTACATCTCCAGGAACGGCTTACCGCCCCGGACGTTGTGGCCAGGGCAAAAGCCGCCGGGGCGAAGGGCTTCAAACTGGTGGGCTGTACCTGCGTGGGCCAGGACCTCCAGCTCCGGGGGGCGCATTATACGGATATTTTTGACGGGCACGCGGGGAACAACTACACCTCAGAGGCGATTCTCGCCACGGGCGGCATCGACGCGGTGCTCTCGGAATTTAACTGTACCCTGCCGGGCATCGAGAGCGTCTGCGACAAACTCCTCATCAAGCAGATCTGTATTGACGATGTGGCGAAAAAGGCCAACGCGGAACTCAAGCCCTTTGTTTTTGCCGAACGGGAAAAACATTCCGATGAGATCATTGACGCGGTGATCGCCGCCTACAAAGAACGGCGGCCCAAAATTACGCTGAACCTCCTTCCCGGTCACGGCAACGGCAATTCTCTCACCGGCGTAAGCGAAGTATCGCTCAAAAAATTCCTGGGCGGCAGTTGGAAGCCCCTCGTGGACCTTATCGTTCAGGGAAAGATCAAGGGCGTCGCCGGCGTGGTGGGCTGTTCCAGCCTCGTGTCCGGCGGCCACGACGTGCTTACCGTCGCGCTGACCCGGGAACTTATCGCCCGGGACATCATCGTGCTTACGGCGGGCTGCTCGTCGGGCGGCATCGAAAACTGCGGCCTTATGGTCCCCGAAGCGGCCGACCTTGCCGGGCCGGGCCTACAGGCGGTATGCAAGGAACTGGGAATTCCCCCGGTACTGAACTTCGGCCCCTGCCTCGCCATCGGACGGCTTGAAATTGTCGCCACCGAGCTTGCCGAGGCTCTCGGCATCGACATGCCGGCGCTTCCGCTCGTGCTTTCCGCGGCCCAATGGCTGGAAGAGCAGGCGCTTGCGGACGGCTGTTTCGGCCTCGCACTGGGACTGCCCCTCCACCTGGGCATTCCTCCCTACATCTCCGGGAGCCCGGCCGCGGTGAAGGTACTCACCGGGGACATGAAGGCCCTCACCGGCGGCCAGGTGATCATCAACAATGACGCGAAAGAAACCGCGGACATCCTTGAAGCGATCATCCGGGAAAAACGCGCCGCCCTTAACATATAGAGGAGGGCGCGATGAAACGTATTTTTATTGAGCAGGAAAAGTGCGATGGCTGCAAAAGCTGTACCATCGCCTGTATGCAGGCCCACCGGGAAACGCCGGGAACGGTCTACGACCTTAACCTCCTTGACCCAAAGAACGAGGCCCGGCATACGATTGTTACCAACGGCCGGGGCGGATACGTTCCCGTATTCTGCCGCCACTGCGCCCAGCCGGAATGTGTTACGGCCTGTATGTCCGGCGCCCTCGCCAAGGACCCCGCCACGGGACATATCCAGTACGACGAGAAACGCTGCGGGACCTGCTTTATGTGCGTAATGAGCTGCCCCTACGGCAACGTCAAACCTGACCGGGTAACGCGGAGCAAAATTATCAAGTGCGATTTCTGCAAACAGGATGACGAACAGCCCAACTGCGTCGCCATCTGTCCAAAGAAAGCGCTTCATGTGGAAGAAGTGGAGGCGGCAATATGAAGCACCTTATCATCGGCGCGGGAGCCGCCGGCATTTCCGCCGCGCGGCGCATCCTTAAGGAACAGCCCCAGGACGGCGTTATCATCGTTTCGGAGGACGCGGAGGTTTATTCGCGCTGTATGCTCCACAAATTCATCGGCGGCAAACGGGACGCGGCAAGCATTAACTTTATCAATGATGATCTGCTCTCACATCCGAACGTCCGGTGGATCGGCGGCAAAACCATTACCCGCCTTGACGCGGCCGCCAAAACCGTATACGCGGGAGACGAGGCCGTCGCTTCGGGCGACACGGTCCTTATCGCCACGGGCGCGGTGAGCGTTACCCCGCCCATTGGGGAACTGAAAACGGCGAAAAATGTCTTCGGCCTCCGCCACCTTTCCGACGCCCGCGCCATAGCGGAAAAGGCCCGTAACGCAAGCCGGATCGCCGTCATCGGGGCCGGGCTTGTGGGCCTGGACGCGGTGTACGGGATTCTGGAACAGGCGGAACAAACCGGAAAAAAGCCGCGGATCACGGTTATCGAAATGGCCCCGGCGGCGCTGGCCATCAATCTGGACGCCCACGCCGCGGAAGCTTATCAGCGGCTTTTTGAAGCGCGGGGGGTAACCTTCCTTTTGGGGAGCAAGGTTATTGATACGAAAGGAGATGGAAACGGGAACATCACTTCCGTGGAACTTGAAGGCGGAACCAGCGTTCCCTGCGACATGGCCGTATTGGCCGTGGGTGTGCGGCCCGCCGTAGCGTTCCTTGACGGCGCGGGCGTGGAACTGACCGAACGGCGGGCGGTAAAGGTGGACGATTATCTTGAAACTTCCGTGCCGGGCATTTACGCGGCGGGAGACGCGGCGGGGCTTTCCGGCATCTGGCCCAATGCCCAGAAGCAGGGAGAATTTGCCGCCTACAACATGACCGGTACCCGGTGGGCCTACGATGATCGCTTTGCCATCAAAAACACGGTCAACTTTTTCGGCCTTCTTTCCCTGTCCCTCGGGGCGATCAACCCGGCGGAAGGGGACGAGGTGCTGATAAAGGAAGACCGGAACAACTACAAAAAGCTCATTTTGCGCGGCGGCGTTCCGGCGGGCATCATCCTCCAGGGGGACATCGGCGGTACGGGCTTCTGGCTTCACCTCATCAAAAACAAAATCCGCATCGACACGCGAGGAAAATCGCCCTGGAAGATAAGTTACGCGGATTTTTACGGCGTGGAAACCAACGGCGAATACCGGTGGGTGGTGTAGCTGAAAACCGGGCGTAACAACGAACGGGGCCGTTTCCAAAAGAAGCGGCCCCGCTTTTGGGGAGGCGGCAAAGCCCGGCCCGGCGGAAACGGAAAGAGCGGCCCTCCTCCCCTCCCTCTCTCAAAAAAATGGCCGTTCCACCGGGAACGGCCATTTTTACGGGAGCCTTAGAGCCTGTTCAAAATCTGGAATTTTGGCGTTGCAAACGCCAAAATTCTAACCTTGCAGGCTCCAAAAGAGCCCGAAAATCGGGATTTTTGCGGTCAATAGACCGCAAAAATTCACAATTTGAACAGGCTCTTATGCGCCCGCTTTTTTGCCGGATTACAGCCCCTCGTCTTCCTTGAGGCGGTTGTAGAACCCGATCTTGAAGCCGACGCCGATATAAATATCAAAGACGCTGAGATCGATGATCTGGGGGGGCTGCCCAGACACGAGAGAAGTGGTAACCTTGGTGTTAAGGCCGGGAATTTCCCCCGTTACCCGGAAATCAACCAGCAGGGCCCCGCGGTCGGTGGCGCGCGTACCGTACTGGAAGCCCACGAGCCAGGCAAAAATGGACGAATCAATATTTGACGCCGCGACAGGCATATTGAACTGGAGGCCAAGATACGGTTCCAGCATAAAGTGCTTGCTCGGTTTGAGCGGGAATTTGAGCATAATGGGCAGGGCAAAGCGCATACCGCTGATCCCCGTACCGCCAAAGTCCTGCTGCGCCCCCACAAATCCCGCTTCCGCCGACATAAAGTTGAGGAACTGGAACTCCAGTGCGAGGCTGATGGCCGGAGAAAGATAGAACGTATAGGGCGAACGGTTCACGCCGGTATTATTTTCCAGAAGCTTCTTGTCAAAGAAACCGAACTGGAAATCCGCCAGCGCGTATGCGGTAATGTACAGCCACTTGTTCCGCCAGTGGTTAGTATCCGGAATGGCGGTCAACTTCGTCATGGGGACGTTGGCCAGGGCCTGATAAACAAGGTACAGGTTCCACTGGTACATCTCCTCCACTTCCTGGTATTCCCAGGAAAACTGGATTACCTCATGCCCGTCGGAGTTGTCGAACAAAACCATGAGGAAGACATTGATCATCACGGTGGGATCATCCCAGTCTTCTTCCTGGGAAATGTTCATTTTGATGGTGTAGTCAGCGTCATGCTCAACGTCAACCAAGTTATAGTTGGCGCCTTTGACCTCCATTTTGATGTTTTCATCAAAAAAGGCCCGCTCTTCCGCTGTTCCTCCGGTACAGGGAGCAACGTAAACGACGACATCATCCCGGCTCTGGCCAAACGCGGCCAGGGAAACAAAGCAAAAACAAACGATACCAATAAGTAGTCTTTTCATACCCCTTCTCTCACCAGATGATTGATTGTACTATTTTACATTCTCTATCAGTATAACATATTATCCACGGCTTTGCACAAGTATCTAAAGAAAAAAAGTGCAAATAAAATGGGGAAAAATGCAAATTCCAGAGAAACCGCCGCCCGGCCTCCGCCGGTCCCGCCAAAACGGGGGATTTTGCCCCGATTCTTGCGGCAAAACCCGCCGGAAAGCCCTACTTTTCCGCAAGTTCGTAGAGCGAATCGTGGGGCAAAAGCTCCCCGATGGAAGCCGTTACCCTGCCGCCGGACCTCCCGCCAAAATATACCGGGGCGTTTTTTCCCATAAATTCGCTCAAAACCTGGCGGCAGGCGCCGCAGGGCCCCACCGGATAGTCCGCATCGGGAGTGGCGATGGCCACGGCGATAAATTTCCGCTTTCCGGCGCTTACCGCGGCGGCCAGGGCGCTCCGTTCGGCGCAAATAGCAAGGCCATACGAGCGGTTTTCTATATTGCAGCCGGTAAAAATCTCCCCGTCCGCGGCAAGAAGGGCCGCTCCCACCCGGAAACGCGAGTAGGGGGAGTAGGAATTTTCCGCCGCCTGCACGGCGCGGGCATAAAGCGCGTCTAAATCCATCATGTGCCTCCGTTGACATGATCGCCGTTAGCGTCAATAATCAAAAGCGTCCGGAACCGGACCGGTTGCCGGACAACTTGAGTATACACGGAAACGCCGGAAATGACAAAACGTACCTATCTCATGGGAATTTTTTTCGCGTTCATCACCTTTGTGGTCTATTTTTTTGTCTCCGCCCGGCCCATTCCCCCGGAAACGGCGCTTGTTCCCCGGTGGCTCCGTTCCCTGGAATCGGATTATTCCTTTTATTTTACCGGCGTAACGGGGATGGAAACCGGCGGGGAAAGCGCGGATCAGCCGCCGCCTCAAACGGCGGGGGAGACGCGGGACGAATCACTCCTCTTCCATTTGGGGGACCGTTTCGGCTATGTGGGGAAAGACGGCGTATTGTTCAGTACGGGCCGGACCGGGAAGGCGCACATCGCGGCGGGGGCCGGTTTTTGGACCGTGTGGGAAGACGGCGCGGACACCATCGAAATCAGGAACGAACAGGGCGCGGAGGAGGTCCACATTCCCGGTACCGCCGGGTGGCCCTTTTTTGTGGACGGGCGCTTTTTCCTCATTGGGGAGGAGCTTGATTATCTCAGTTCCCTGGACCGGAGCGGGGCTGCGGAATGGACCTATGATTTCGCCGCGCCCCTTACGGACCTGGATGCCGCCGCGGGACTGGTGCTTGCGGGATTTCTCGACGGCGCGGTGGAAATACTGGACCAGGCGGGAAAACGGATCTTCCGGTTTGAGCCGGGCGGCTCCCGTTTCAGTGTGATTTACCGATGCCGCATTTCCCGGGACGGTTCGCGCATCGCCATAATATCGGGATATGACGATCAGCGCTTTTTGCTGCTTGAAAAGTCGGGCAATACGTGGAAGGTCGTCTACCACGAATTCCTTTCAGGCGGTTTCCGCCGGGCGGTGCACCTCGCCTTTGTGGATGAAGGCCGGCGGGTGGTTTTTGAGCGGGAGGGCGGCATCGGCATTTACGATATTGCCGCGCGGAAACTCCACCGGCTCGATCTTGACGGGCGGCTCTACGCCCTGGAAGAGTACGGCGGCGAAGCTATTCTGTTTGCAATCACCAGCCAGTCGGAAACCCGGCGCAAACTGGTGGGAATCAGTTATCCTTCTTCCATTATATTGGAAGCGCCGTTCCGCAGCGAATCCGCGTTTCTGGGACGGGAAGAAGAACGGCTCTATCTGGGCGGCGGCAAGGTTCTCGCCGCGTTTTCCCTGGAACGGAGGTAAATCGTGATACAATCGTTCCGCCCGGCACGGGCGGCCGGACGCGGCGCGGACGGACGGAAAAGGGCTGTCCGCGCGGCCGTCCTTTTCTGCGTCTTCTGTTTCGCCGGGAACGGACGCGGCGCGGCAATGGACTGGCCCACGGAAGACGGCGTTCTGGTACACAATTTCGGGGCGCTCCGCACGGGACGGCCCTCCCTGGGTTCGGTTTTTGAGACTTCCGGCGCGGTGCGCTCCGTTGAAGACGGCACGATCATTTTTGTGCACGATCCCGCGTCAAGCGCGTCCCGCCTCCCCTCCCCGCTTGGCCCCTGGATGGCGGTGGACCACGGCGACGGGCTGTTAAGCGTGTACGGAAGGCTCGATGAAAAACAGCCGGTTCCCGATGTGGAAACGGTGAGCCGGGGCCGGGTCATTGCCGCTGCGGCACGAATCCCCGCCGCGCGGAGCGGCGTGGCAGCCGCCGGGCGTTTTTATTTTTCATTTTACGATAAAAAAGAGCGGCGCTGGCTCAATCCTTCGATGATCATCACGCCCCTTGCGGACACGGCGCCGCCAGTGATATTTGCTGTGGAACTCCGCGATGAGGCGGGAGAACGCCGGAATCCCGCCCTGGGGCGCCGCCTCGCGCAGGGAAACTACGCCGTGATGGTGGGCACGACGGACAGTCAGAATACGGCGCGGCCTCAGACCCTCGCGCCGTACCGGATCATCTGCGTGGTGAACGGCATGGAAACTTCCGCGCTGACCTTTGAAACCTGGGCCGCCCGGGACGGGGTTCTTATGGCGGCGCGGAACGGCCTGGTCCCGGCCAAAAATGTGTACGCCGCCGCGCCGCTTCTGGAGGCGGGGCGTTTGTGGCTTACGCGGGGCCAGACCGCGCTTGAGATTATCGTACAGGACGCGGCGGGAAACACGCGGAGCGTCCTCTACCGTCTTCAGGTTGAATGAAAACCTGGTCCATGCCGCGCCCCGCACCGGAAGCGCGGGATCAATGGGAAGCGGCGCCGTGCGCCCTCTGCGGGGGAAACCGTTTCAGGCGGCGGCTGGACTGTGGGGATTTTTTTTATGTGGCGTGCCGTGCCTGCGGACTGGTCCAAATGAACCCCCGGCCTTCCGCCGCGGTCATACGGCGGCGTTATGGCGTTGAGTATGGCGGCGCGTATCTCGCCTATGAAAAGAAAAATGAAGCCGCCTTTCTCCGTTTGCAGGAACGCGCCCTGGAGGACGCGGGATTTTACGCGCTCGAAGCGGCTGTTTTTTCCGAATCCCGCGCACGGGAATCCAGCCCCCGCGTGCTTGATATCGGCTGTGCGACCGGATCCCTGCTTGCCGCGCTTAAAGAACGGGGCTGGGACACGATCGGACTTGAAATTGCCCGCGAAGAAGCGGAATATGCCCGCGCGCGGGGGCTTGATGTCCGCGCGAAGGCCCTGGAAGAGGCGCGCTTTGAAAGCGGCGCGTTTGACGCCGTATGCGCCTCGCACCTTATTGAACATCTCACCGATCCCGCCTCGTTCACGGAAGCATTGTACCGTGTCGTGCGTCCGGGGGGCAGAATCTACATCACCACGCCCAATATCGACGGGTTTCAGGCACAACTCTTCGGAGGCAAATGGCGGTCGGCGATTTTCGATCATCTCTATCTTTTTTCCCGCGCGACGCTCTCGGGGCTTTTTGAACGGCATGGATTTACCACGGAAAAAATAATTACCTGGGGCGGACTTGCCGAGGGAACGGCGGCGGCTCCGGTCAAACGGATTGCCGACCGTCTCGCCAAAAGATTAAACGCCGGCGACGTCATGATACTGCGCGCCGTAAAAAACGAAGGGCGCGGCGGTCCGGGCGGGAAATAATGAAATTCAAGTGCGTTATTTTTGATCTTGACGGAACCCTGGTAAATACCCTGGCCGATATTGCCCTTTCCATGAACGCGGCTCTTGTATGGTACGGCTACCCAGCGCGCGCCGAAGCAGACTACGCGGCCATCGTGGGCCGGGGGATACGCCGCCTCGCGGAAGACGCCCTTCCCTCCGGCGCGCGGGACAGCGGCGCGGCGGAAGCCGTGGCGGAAGCCGTGGCGGAAAAAGCGCGGGAATACTACGCGGAACGGCCCATCGTCCACGCAAAACCCTACCCGGACATTGTGGAACTGCTCTACGGCCTGCGTTCCCTCAAAATAAAAACGGCGGTGCTCTCCAACAAGCCCGATCCGGTGGCGCAGGCCGTAATAAGCAGCCTGTTCCCGCCCGCGCTTTTCGACCTGGTGCAGGGAGAACAGGCTGGCGTTCCCCGCAAGCCGGATCCGGCTCCGGTCTGGGACATTCTGATTCAACTGGGCGTTACGCCCCGCGAAACGCTTTTTGCCGGGGATTCGGAAATTGATATGGAGACCGCCCGTGCCGCGGAATGTTCACCCCTGGGGGTAAGCTGGGGATTCCGGGAGCGGGAAACCCTGCTCGCCTCCGGCGCGGCGCGGATCATCAACCGGCCGCTCGAACTCCTCAGTCTGATCCAGGACACCCGGTACTAACACCCGTAAACAGTCCCCGGCGCCTGGCGCAATACAACAGTTAGGCGCCATTTGCCCTGAAAAATAGTTAACAAAAGAAAAGAAATAACGGATACTGTTTTTATAAAAGGAAAGGTTATGACAATAGAACAAGAAAAAACGATAGATTTATTGATAGAAAAGGTAAAAGGTGATAAGCATATAATTGGGGTTATTTTATGCGGATCATTAGCTAAAAAAACAAGCAATGAAAATTCAGATGTTGATGTGTTTATTGTGGTTGATGATATTGATTTTGAAACACGAAGAAGAGAAAAAAATTATTTCTGGGGAACAAATTATACCTCTACAGAATTTCCTGTTGAAATAGATGGTAAAATAATTAATAAGGATTTTTTGAAAAGGATATGGAAAGACGGAAGTGAATGTATAAAAAGTACATTCAGTAATATAAAATTGCTTTATTCATGCGATGATGAAATTATAAAATTATTGGAAGGTAAAAATATGGAAAATAAGGATAGAGAAGAAAATATAAGGAAATTTTACGCATTAATGAAAAGTAATAAATATAAGGCAAATGATGATAAAGAAAATATAATTCAAGTAAAATACTGTATATTTTATACTGTGTATTTTACCTGCAGACTGGTATTACTGACCAGGCAATAATAGAGTAGACATAAGGAAAAAAGAAAGATAAAATGAGAGCATGAAACAGATAGACGGGAGGGCGCTAAGTATAACGGCCCTTGAAGAGCGGCGGCGGA
>JAITGJ010000035.1 GCA_031280705.1 Spirochaetaceae bacterium | reverse complement strand
CGATTAATTTTTTCCCCGGAAGTTCGAGCGCCGCGGCGTTCATCGTAAAATCCCGCCGGGAAAGGTCCGCTTCAATACCGGCGGCATAGGTTACCCGGTCCGGCCGCCTTCCGTCGGTATAATCCGCCTCGGCGCGGAAGGTGGTTACTTCAAGGGAAAGCCCCCGGAAAAGCACCGTAACCGTACCGTGTTTTATGCCGGTGGGGATGACCCGGTGGAACAGCGCCGTTACTTCTTCCGGGCGGGCGTCCGTGGCAAGATCGTAATCGTGAGCCGCCTTTCCCCGCAGAATGTCCCGCACGGCGCCGCCCACAAGACAGACTTTTTTCCCGGCGCGGACAAAGATCCGCGCCGCTTCCATGAGCGGCGAAGGCAGTGCCGTGTTGTTCATAGGGACAAATGGTACTATACTGGCGCGGAAGGGGCAAGGAAGTGCGGGGAATCGTGTTTACGGGCGGGGAAGGCCCTCCGCCCGGACTGTGCCGGAATATCCTCCGTGAGGCGGGGGAAACCCTCGTGGTTGCCGCCGACGCGGGCCTCGGCGCCTGTGAACAGGCTGGCGTTGAGGCGGCGTGGGTTATTGGAGACATGGATTCGCTTGATGATGAGCGCCGTCTTGACCGGTACGCGGGACGGATCGTCCGTCATCGTCCTGACAAGGATTATACCGACACGGAACTCGCCCTGGTTTTTTTACGGGAACACGGCGCGGGCGGCATCTGGATCATCGGCGGCGGCGGGGGAAGAACCGATCACCTTCTCGCGCTGGCCGCGCTTTTTGAACGGCGGGAAAAACCGGAACGGTGGATCACGGGCCGGGAAGATATTCGCTTTCTGGGCGCGGGCACAGAGCGTTTTTTTCCCCTGACGCGGCCCGGCTGCCCGGTTTCGGTATTTCCGCTGGGAGAGCCGCCCTGGGAAGCGGAAAGCCGGTTTCTCCGCTGGCCGCTCACGGGCCTTGCCTGGAACCGGGGCTTTTTCAGTATCAGCAATGAACTGGCCGAAGGAAATACCGCCGGAGGATTTTATCTCCGCGCGATCCGGGGCGGCTTTCTTGTACTCACCCCATTTCCCGGTTATAGTTTTTGAAGACGGCATTACCGCGAGCGCGGTGGATACCGCGAACGCGGCGGATACCGCGAACGCGGCGGAGTCCGCGAACGCTCTTTTGATGGGGATTGATCAACGGGAACGAAAAACCGCATGGCGGAAAACGGAGGAACTGGATGAATGATTTGGTGGATGAGGAGAAATACGTCCCCACGGACATTCTCGCAAAACGGGGCGTGGCCGCCGTGGCATCGCTCGCGGGCGGCGCGGGGCTTCTGGTGTTGGGCGCGCTTCCCCCGGTCATGGGTATCGCCGCGGGGGCGATTGCGGTTTTTGTGGGCATCGGTGCGGCGTTTTCGCGGGGAAACGAGGGCGGCGCGGACCGTAAGGGCGGCGTTATGGTAACTGCCGCCGGAATCCTCGCTATTTTGGCAAAGCTTCCCCTGTCCCGCACCCTTGCCGCGCCCCTTTTGGGGCTTGGCGCCGCCGTCCTTATCGGCTTTGGCGTCTGGAACGGCATCAAATTTCTCAAAGGGCTCAAGTCCAGAACGTGACCTGGTTTTTTGAAACCTACGGCTGTCAGATGAACATCGCGGAGTCTGCGGCGCTGGAACAGATTGCGCGGGAACGGGGCTGGCTGCGCGCCGCGTCGGGTGAAACGGCGGATATGGTCCTGCTCAACACCTGTTCGGTGCGGGCCACCGCGGAACAGCGGATTGTGGGACGGATTGGCCATTATGCCGCGATCAAAAAAAAGCGGAAAACCGGCGGCAGCGCTCCCCTCACCCTCGTGATGGCCGGCTGCATGGCCGAACGGCTGGGCGAACGGATCAAGACCGGTTATCCCGTCGACTTTGTGATGGGCGCCTCTTCCCGCGCCTTTTTCCCGGCGATCCTTGAGGCGGTAGAAAAAGGCGCGGCCGGTGAATATGCCGTCCCGCTTCCTTCCCCGGAGGCTCCGCGTTCAGGCGGGACCGGATTTTCGTTTTATCCCCTGCACCTTGAACGCGGCGCGGATCGTCCGGCCGTGCGGAGCTTTGTACCGATCATGCATGGCTGCGACAATTTCTGCTCGTACTGCATCGTTCCGTACGTACGGGGCCGCGAAGTTTCGCGCCCGCCCCGGGAGATACGCGCGGAAATCGAAACCCTCGCCGCGGCGGGTATCCGGGAAATCACCCTGCTGGGGCAGAATGTCAACAGTTACCGCCATGACGGGACCGGCTTCTCCACGCTTCTTGCGACGATCGCCCGCTGGATAGAGGGCACGCCCATCAAATGGGTCCGGTTTCTCTCGGCAAACCCCGGGGATTTTTCCGAAAAAACCATCCGCGTCCTGGCGGATCATCCCGCTTTTTGCCGTCATATTCACCTCTGCGCGCAGCACGGCTCCAACCGGATACTCACGCTGATGAACCGGCGCTACACGCGGGAGGATTATCTCACCCTCACCGGCGCCCTGCGCGGCGCTCTTTCGGAGGTAAGTTTTTCAACGGATATTCTGGTTGGGTTTCCCGGCGAAACCGAAGCGGACTTCCGGGAAATTCTTTCCCTCATGGAAGAAGTCCGCTTCAGCCATGCGTACATGTATCACTACAACCCCCGGGAAGGAACCGCGGCGTTCAGTCTGGAGAACCGTGTCCCGGAAGAAGTCAAACGGGAGCGCCTTTCGCGCGTGATTGATCTCCAGAAAAAACACACCCGGGAAATACTCAAAAACCGTACCGGGCGGCGCGAAACGGTACTTTTTGAAGGAATTTCCCGGAAAAATGCCGATGAATTATTAGGCCGTACCGCCCATGACGAAATGACCGCCGTGCGGGGCGGCGCGGATCTTGTGGGGTCTTTTGGCGAAGTAACCCTTGCGGCGCTGCGGGGAAACACCTTTCGCGGCGCGGACCTGACGCTTTCCCCGGGTGAGGACAAGAAAAGAGCGGATAAAACGTTCAAATCGCCGCGTGAAAAACCGCGCGGAAACGGAGGATAGTATGCCCTGGCGGCTTCTCGGTTTTATTTTCTTTTTCGGGATTGTTTTGGTGTTTAGTGTTTTCAACCGGCACAACGGATGCGATATATCGTTCGGCTTTGTTACGCTGCGCAATGTCCCCGTCTACCTCACCGTATTCGCCTCTTTTCTGTTCGGCCTGGTGTGTTCCCTTCCCTACGCCGTTTCCGCGTACCTGCGGGCCCGCCGGGGGAAAAAAGCGTCTTCCGGAGGGAAAAATCCTCCCCCGGAAAAAAAATCAAAAAAGGAACGCGGCTCCGTCCGCGAACGCGGCGAAGTCCGCGAACGCGGCACCGTCCGCGAACGCGGCGCCAACAGTAATTTTGCCGAAGGAAAAGAAGCGGACGCTTCCATTGCCGCGGATTATGGGATCGATTGAGCGGGCCGCGCCCGGCCGCGTGCGCGCGGGACGGTTCGTTTTTTTCCCCGTTTTTTGCCTCACGATAGGCGCCGTCGTTATCCTTTCCGGCCAAAACGCGCCGGGACTTCCGCGCGGGGATACCGGGGCGCTTTCTTCGCTCCAGGCGGAACTGCTCACCCTTGAAAGCCGCCTCGCCGCGTTTCCCCCGTCTTCCATGGAACGGAACATCGTGCTTCGCCGCCTCGCGCGCCTCCGTTCCCTTGCGGGTGATTTGGAAAAGGCCGTGGAAAACTGGACCGGCGCGGCCTTTGTTACTTCACCGCCCGATCCCGCCTCCCTTCTTGAGGCGGCGCGCTGCTATATCGCGCTGGGCGACTATCTTTCCGCCGACCGGATGATCGGCCTGGTCCTTAACGGCTCCGCGCCGCCGGACCTGCTTCGGGAAGCGCAGTATTTTGCCGCAGTCAGCGCGGCCTTCCGCACCGGAAATACCGAAGCGCTCGCGTCACTGCTTCCCGTGCCGGAATATGCGGATAAAAAAAGCGCGCTTCTTTACATGATTTGGCGCCTTGCCGCCGACGAAAACGCGCTGACGCGGCTGCTTGCCGAATGCCCCCTGAGCCCGGAGGCGTCAATTGTCCGGGAAACGGCCCCCATTAACGCGCCCGCGCGTCCCATGTGGCTTTTTCCCGGCGGACGGGAGGGCATTATTGTCGCGGAACGGTTTTCCCTTTCGCAAGAACCGGCCGCGCCGCCGCTCTCCACAGCGGAAAACCGGCCCGCCCTCCTCCAGACGGGATTATTTTCCCGCGAAGAAAACGCCCGCTCAATGATGGAACGGCTGAGCCGCGCCGGATTCAGCGTTGTCATGAATCGCCGGGATGTAAACGGGAGCGTCTTTTTTGTGGTCGGCGTTCCCCCCGGCGATACGGTGAACACGACGATTATCCGCCTGAGAGACGCGGGCTTTGAAGCCTTCCCGGTCTATTGACCGCCGGGGCCAACTGCCGCCGTCATGATAAAAGTAAAATCACCGGCAGGCAGACTTTGCCGGGAAAAATACAAACCCTAACGCGCCGCCCAAAGCTCCAAGGGCGGTTGCAATAACAGCCAGCGGAAACACCCAGAGCGGAGTAATGGACTTGAGGGCTTCAACATAGACCTCGCATAGCCGCCGTTGATTTGCGCAAAATAACTATCCCGCAGAAAAAATACCGGTGATAAAAGATCGGAAAGCCATTCGCTGAAAACCATACAGCCCAGACAGATAAACTTCCACTTTTGATAGTTTCCCGCCCGCATGATAAGGTCGCCTAAAAGCGGCAGAATTATTCCCGATGGCAGCGCGATAAACCAGGGGTGTCTTGAAAGGGTCATAAAAAGGCACGAAATGGTTCCCATCAGGGTAATCATGCCGGACTTTCGCACTTTGGTAAGAAAAAGCATAACCGGAATGCCCGCGACCAGAGAGCAACCGCCAGTACCAGGGGCATTAAAACCGGGATATACCCAATCATGCCCGCAGTGAAAAACATGACAAAATACAGAGCGGCAAAAATCCCTACTGTTATAAAGTCCCGAATCTCTATTTTGCTGTTCATATCAATCTCCTCAATTTATTTGTCCCGGCGCTGCAATTTCCAGCTTCTCGCGTTCTGCCGCCGCTGCCAGAGATTTTTGTACTGCCCTCCTTTTGCCAGCAGCTCGTCATGCTTTCCCCGCTCAACAATTTCGCCCTTGTCAATAACCAGAATCTGATCCGCTCGTTTGATCGTGGAAAGACGGTGGGCGATGATGATGAGAGTCTTGTC
>JAITGJ010000009.1 GCA_031280705.1 Spirochaetaceae bacterium | reverse complement strand
GGTGTTTAATGCCCCGCCGGGCCTTTGGCCCGGCTTCTATTAAACCCCTCCGTGCAGCCACACCCTGGAAGAACCAATAAGCCGCCCCCTCAAGGGCGGGGTATGTGATTAAAAAAAGCGGCTTTTTTACCGGGAGAGGTCCTCGCCGCGATTTTTCTTTTGGAGCGGCATTATGACCGATTTATTGCTTGCCGGCTGGCTTCTTTATGTGGGGATCATTCCATTTTCCACGTATACCATCAACGATACCACCAGGCAGTACACCAACAGCGTGATTGAGCACGTTCGCCTCGATTTCTACGCCACCGAATACGCGCATATTTACACCACCATTGAGGTGCGGGAGACCAAGGCATACGAAGTTTATTTTGATCCCTACCGGGCCGATTTCCGTATCGGCGGCGAACTGCGCTATAAAAACTTCGCCATGGGGTTCTGGCATGAGTGCAACCACGATATTGTTACCAATATTCTGCTCAATCCCTACAACGGCTGGGATGCGGCGTTTGCGGATTTGTACCTATCATGGCAAAAACCGCTTGAAGTAACTCCTTCCGTTACCCTGACGCCGCTGCTGTTTGCTGCGTATCAGCCCTACAACAGTATTTTGCTGAAATTCCAGGACGGTGAAAAATATCTCGGAAATATACACGGACCGCCGTCAAATCCCAATGACCCGTATTTTAACCGGTATGAAGATTATGTCGTGATGAACCATAATCTCATTGCGCGCATCGGCCTGGAGGCGGAACTGTTCGGGTTTCTGTATACTTCGCTTGCCTTTCAGCCTGAACTTTCGGCGGCGTATATGGAATGGGCCTGCTTCAATCTTGATTTTTCCCTTGAGTTACGGCGGCGCGGCATTGCCCTGGGCCTGAGTTTTAACAACCGGTTCGATGCGGGGGTTAATACCGGATACGCGGCTCACGAACTGCGTCTGTATGCCGCCTTCCGGGGCAAGGCCGTCCTGTTTTAGGGCAGCGCTGCCCTAAGGATCGGTTTTCATGAATATCATTCTTTTTGAAAATGGAGAAATTGGAAAACCGCTCCCCCGGCGGGACGAGCGGACGGTGCATCTTCTCAAGGTGCTGCACAAACAAGCGGGAGATACATTTGACGCGGGTGTTTTTGACGGTCTCCGGGGAACCGGCAAAATTGAAGCGGTGCGCCGGGACGGCTCCCTTGAATATTCCCTGGACCTCCGCCTGCCGCCGCCGCCAAAGGCCCCCGTCCGGGTGGGCGTTGGATTTCCCCGGCCCATTCAACTCCGCCGCCTGCTCCGGGACCTTTCCAGCCTGGGCGTGGAAGCGATAGACCTTTTGGGTACGGAACTGGGAGAAAAAAGTTACCGGGACACCAAATTACTTTCCGATGGCGGCGCGCGCGCCGCGCTTGTTGAAGGCGCCGTTCAGTCGCGGGATACGGTTTTGCCGGAAATCAGGGTGTATCCCGATCTTGCGGCCTGGCTTGCGGAACGTCCCTGGGACCGGGGGCAGGCGCTCAGCCCGCTCCTTGTTGCCGCGGACAATGTTCGCCCCGAGGGGACATTCAGCCACCTTGTTTCCCGGCGGCGGCCCATGACGCTGGCCGCCGGCTCCGAGCGCGGCTGGTCCGATGCCGAGCGCGACCGGCTTGAGCAGGCCGGCTTTGTCCGCCTCAGCCTGGGGAAACGGGCGCTGCGCACGGAAACCGCCTGTGTAGCCGCCGTGGTGCTGGCGCTGGAAAAAACCGGCGAACTGGAATAGGGCTGGGCCGTGCGGCGCGATTATGCCGGAGAACGCGAGAGGTCCCGCCTCGATTCCCCGCCGTCTTTTATGGTATACTCACGTGATGGAAACTTTTGCGGCGCTTTCGGCGGTTGGCGCGGAACGGGTTACGGCAAACGAACTGCGAAAATTGGGACTTCCCGTGCTGGAAACGGGGTTTGCGCGGATACGTTTTTCCGCGGATATTGCGGGCTGTTACCGGGCGCTTATGGGACTGCGTACCGCCGACCGCGTTTTATGGGAAGCGGCGCGGTTCCCTGCCGGGGATTTTGACGCCCTTTTTGAGGGCGCGCGGAACGCGGCGTGGGAATCGTTTATTCCGCGCGACTGGGGCCTTCGCGTGGCAAAAGTCCGCGTGGCCCGCTCAAAACTGCAAAGCGTTACCAGCATTCAGGCGGTTGTTCACAAGGCGGCTGCGGAGCGTCTCTGCCGGAAGTACCGTCTCGCGCGTCTTCCTGACGATGCGGGCGCGGCGACTGCGGAAGTCCGGGTGTATCTTGACCGTGACGAGGCGGCGCTCTATCTGGACCTTTCCGGGGAGCCGTTGTTCCGGCGGGGTTACCGGACCGAAGGCGGCGCGGCTCCGCTCCGGGAAACAACCGCGGCGGCGCTGCTTTTTCTGGCGGCCTGGCGGCGGAAGCACCCGCTCTGCGATCCTTTTTGCGGCTCCGGAACCATCGCCATTGAAGCGGCGATGTACGCGTGGGACATGGCGCCGGGGCTGGGCCGGGATTTCACCCTTTCAGCGCTCCTCCCCGCCGATCCGGCTGTGGAGCGGGCCGTGCGGGAAGATTTTCTGGGCCGGGTGAATTTTGAGCGCACCATCAGAATTTACGGAAGCGATACCGATGTGCGCGCCATATCCCAGGCAAAAAGCAACCTGGTCCGGGCATGGGAACTTGCCCGGGGAAAGCGGGCGCATACGGGCGGACGGGGCATCAGGACCGGGGCGGAACTTCCGGCGGGGGCGGCGCGGGCGGCCCTGCCTGATTTTCGCGTGGCGGGCATGGCGGAAGCGCGCGCGGAAGGCACGGCGGAAGACGGGGAGACGGGCTTTATCATTACCAACCCGCCCTATGGGATACGGCTTGGCGGGGAGGAAGAAGCGGCGGCCCTGTACGGTTCCATGGCGCGCCTTGCGCGGAATTTTCCCGGCTGGAAACTGGGGGTGATTACCAATCAACCGGGGTTTGAATCGTATTTCGGCACAAAGGCCGATTCCTGCCGGGAAATTACCAACGGCCCGGTCGAGACGTATTTTTTTCAGTATGAACGGCTTTAACCGGGATCATACACGATGTACCGGCGGAGTTTCACCGGTTAGGCAGCAAGGAGCGGAACACTATGGCCATTGTGGTAGAGCATGAAAAACGCCGCCGCGACATTCTGCGGAACGCGCTTGAAGTTTTTATGGATGAAGGTTTTGAAAATGTAACGATACAGAAAATCGCCGCCCGCGCGGGCATCACGCGGACAACACTGTACACCTACTTCAAAAACAAAAAAGAAATATTTAACTACTCGATAAAGCAGCTCCTGTCCGGCGTGGAACGCCAGATTCTGGAAATACGCGCGGCGGCGGACCTTGCCTGTGTGGAGCGGATCACCCGCGTATTTCACGCGATTCTGGAAAAGCTGGAAGAAAACCGGCAGCTCCTCAACGTTATTCTCGATTATCTCCGCTATATTTCAAAAAATGACGGCGACCCGAACCAGCGGGTGCGCCGCCGGACGGTGCGGGTCCGTCATATCATCGCGTCCATGGTGATAGAGGGCGTCGAGGCGGGCGAAATTGCCGCCGTAAATATCCGTACCGTTGACGAACTCCTGTACAGTTTTTTGGAAGCGGCAATTTTCCGCCTCACCGTGCTGAACCGTAAATCGGCGGGGAACCTGAAACAGGCGGTGGAGCTTGCGGTGGAGCGCCTGCGGGACGCCGCCCCGCCTCCGCGCGCCTGATCCCCGCCGGCAGCGCGGCTTCACGGCTCAACCGTGCCTGCGCCGCGAAAAAATGGCTTTTTTTGCGGATTTCCCCTTGCGGACACGGAAGCGATGGACAATACTTGACTTTATGGAGTTATTCAGCGTTCATAGCTTAAGCGGCGCGGGAAGATATGTCCGCTTGTTTCCGGATATGACTGCCCCCCCCCCCCAGTGGGAAACGCTGCGGTAATTCATCTCCACACAATGATTTAGCTTTCACCCTTCGCCTCTTTTTTCCCGTCAAACGGCCGGTGGGTTCCGCCGGAACAAGCACGTTTTTGAAGGGCGTCCATGCTTCCGTCATGGACGCCGCCCCGCTACGCACTTCCACTGCGGCGTTGCCGCGTCCTAAAAATCTTTTTATACCATACAAGGAGACTCGTATGAAAACGTCCGTCATAAAAAAGTTCCCGCTTTTTGCGGCGCTTTTTTCGCTTGTTCTTGGCTCGTGCCTCAACCCCATCGGCCTTCCGTCCTACGGAAGCACGCAGGGATCAACCGGGGGCGGCGACATCGCGCCGGGTGATGGCCGCCTTATCATCAAAAACCTTACCCGCGAATTCAACATCAACCGGGTGAGTTTTGCCCCGCTCTCCGGGCAGGACAGTGCGCCCGCCCTGGAGCCGGGGCCGGAAAAAAGCAATCAGCGATCCGTGGCGCTCCCGGCCGGGCTCTGGAAAATTACCGTGATTTACGGCCCGATGGGAAAAACCGTTTCCATTAATGATGTGATGATAAGCGAGGGCAGCGCCGCGACGGTGTATTTTTATCAAAATACTTCCGGAAACGGTTCGCTTGAGACACAGTGGCTCCCGCCGCCGGACGCGGATCTTTCGGGCAACTCAAATCCCGGCGACGTACTTTCCGAAGACGAAGGTTTTTTGCACGTGATCAACAAATCCGCGCTTTCGTACATTACCGGCGTTGAATACAACAACGGCGCGTCATGGATACAGGTGGCCATTCCCGCGCCGGCGGGGATGAGCGGGAATATCGCGCCGGGGCAATCCTCTTCGCCGGACCTGGTGCTTCCCCGGGGAAGCTGGGCGATCCGCTTCCGGCTTCTTGGCAAGGATGTACCGAGCGTAGCCGTCTCGCGCACAATTATCGCCGGGCAGAACGTAACCATTGAGTACACCGATTCGCTCATCACCGACCGGCCCCCGTCCGGTTTCGGTTCCCTTCGCATCGTAAATAACCTCGCGGACAGACCCATCACAAAAATCATTACGCGCACGCAGGTGAACAACTACGCGCCCGAGGAACTGGCGCTTTCGGCGTCGATTCCGCAGGGCGGCGGTTCGCAGGTACGGGCGCTTTTTGCCGGGGGCGCGCCCGGTTCACGGCGGGACTATATCGTGCAGTGCTATGTGGCCGCGAACGAGTATTACGAGGAAGTGGCGCGCATCGTTGACGAGACGATCACCGATATATTCATTACGGAAAATTCGTCAAAAACCACGGACGGCGGCGGGGGCAATGGCGGCGGAAGCGGCTCGTCCAACGGTTCGCTCACCGTGTACAATCGCTACGCGGGGCAGCTCCCGTTCAAGATTTTTAAAATATATCTTTATCCGGAAACCGGCCCCGGCGCCTTTGGGGACGGTTATGTGCCGCCCACCGATGAGCAGAATTATCCCAAAGCGCCGTCTTCCGGCAATCTTCATTACAACGGCGGCGCCGGTTATACCGGAGACTATTTTGTAAGCAAGGGAGATTTTCACGCCTTCGCGCCGGACTCCATTCCCGAAGGGGTGTACAAAATGCTGATTGTGGGCGGTTCGTTCCACTGGCTGTATTACACGGCGTCTCCCCCGCATGTGGCAAGCGGCATCCGGATCAACGAAAGGCGCATAACCTATGACTGCGGAAATATTTTTATCGCGGGCGGCGGAAAACGGACGTACAACTTCGATCCATACATGAGCGGTTTTAATGATCGGGATACGCCCTCCGGCGCGGTGCGGATAAATTTTCACAATGCGGGAACGGGCGGAGAAGGACCGCTGGGACGCATTCAGATAGTGGCGGCCTCTGAAAATGCTACTCCTGACTACACTGCGGGCGCGGCGGCCTATGTGTACAATGTGGTGCAGTCAAACCAGACGACGAAAGCGCCGCAGGCGTCGATAACGCCGCTTTCGCACGGCGGGGAAACGCACCATTTGAAGGACGGAAGCATACCGCCGCGCTTTGTGGTATACGATTACAGCCGCCTTTTGCATGCGGGGAACAGCATTGAATTTTATCTCCCGCCGGGAGTGTACGCGGTGCGTGTACTGTATCCTCAAGGAGACGGCCTCACGCCGCACCTCTGGTTTGGGCGGGACAAGCGGGACTACTTTGACCTGCATATTAAGGAAGAAGCGTCGCACACGATTGATCTTGAATGGAAATATCCGGCGGTTACGGCCCAGTCCGCAAACTTTGTCCGCTCAAATGTCTGGACCGTCAACCTGGATGATTTTACCGGTAAGCTGCGGCCGCTTACCCTCTATGCCGGGTATAATCTGCGGGATATGGTGGTGAATGGCGACGCCACTCCCCTGTTCACCGTGGTAAAATATACCTGGTATTACCATGCGGCCGATTCCAGAACCGGCCTTTCCCCCGGCGCCCTGGGCGAGCATTATCACATTGCCAGTTATGCTCCGGGCGGGAGTTGGCGGGACGGATTTCCCTATATGGTTAATCTTGATGACGGGAAGCTATACAACAACATAGGCTTTCCACCCCAGTTCCACGGCCCTGCCGCGCTTGCCGGGGGGTACTACAGCCTTGAATTGGTTCTTGAGGCCGCGTCTCCGTATACATTCCGGGGGTTCCGGCCATCCAGCGATCCGCCTTCGGACGCGCGCAATGTCAACAATCAGGGAACCGGCCTCAAATTTCATGATTACCGGCTGGGAACCAACAGCGTGGGGGACAACAATCCCACCAGGACCAGCTATTACCGGATCCGCCACCAGGCAGATTTTGCGCTGGAATATGTGGACTGGGCGGCTGCCGACGGCATTATCACGAGTACCGGCGAACTTTTGCCCACCGACCCGTATCAGCACTACGCCGCCGGGAAAAGCCGGATACGGGTGAGAATTCACTTCAAGCAGGTGCCCTAGTATCCGCGGCGCGGATTTTTGGGGAAGGTCTTCCAAAACAGACCCCCGCCGGAAGGCGGGGGTTTTCATTTGCCGCCCAGGGCGCGGTATTCCTTGCAGGTGCAGCCCGCGATTTCCCGGAATACCTTGCTGAAATAGTAGGGGTTTGAAAAACCGGTTTTTTCCGCGACTTCGTAAATTTTAAGGCTTGTGGAGGCAAGAAGTTTTTTGGCTTTTTCAATCCGGCGCCGCGCAAGGGCAGCATTAAAATTAACGCCGGTTTCCTGCTTGAAAATGAATGACAGATAACTGTGGCTAACCCCGGCGTATTCCGCGGCTTCGGCCAGGCCGATATTGTGTTCGTACTCGCGCTCGATAAATTCAATACACCGCTTTACAATATGGGAATAGCCCGCCTTGCCGTTCTGCTTGGTATACAGCAGTGAAAGGTACAATTCATAGATATACATTTCCACATCGCCGATAAAGGGGAGGTCAAAAAAAGCGTCATGCTTGAATTTGTGCCCGCTTAAAGACGCTTCTTCCTCAAGCTGGTATTTTTCGTGTATCAGTTTTCCTGCCGAAAGAAAATCAACAAAAGCGCCGTATACCGCGGAATAACTGCCTGACTCCCGCAGTTCACGGAAAATCGTTTGTATGTATTCCAGCATCGCGTTCTTTTGATTGGCGCCGATTAATTCAACCAGCCTTGTATAACTTATCTGAACGCTTTTTTGCGCGTTTTTGTTTTCCCTGCCGCCCGAACCGGCATCGAAAACACCCACAAATACTTTTTGCGAAAAGAAACAGTCGCGGCGGGCCTGGTGCGCCTCCCGTAAAAGCCGGCGATACTCGTCCGGTTTTCCCACTGAACTTGCGCCGATAAAAAGATTGACGTCATAGTACCGGCGGACATTCTTTACCAATTGGAGGGCGGGGCCGCTCACTTTTTCCGCAAAAAACGTTTTGGCATCGGCGTTTTTTGGCTCTGCGAACGGCGCAATCGCCGCTTGCGGCGCGATAGCCGCGAAATAAAAATTATCGCCATAATATTCGCCCGCGCCGGCAAGGCCCGCGAAGGTGTCCTCAAACAAAACGGCGATGGTTTTGGGGAATTTTTCCCGCGCCTCGCTGGAAAGCGGCGTGGTCCTGCATGATACGCTGAACAGCACAATGCCGCCTGCAGCCCCGGGCGGAAACGCGGACTCCGGCAGCCGGATATGCTGTTCCTCCCGCTCGTCCTTAAACAGCCGGTTAAACGAGGGCAGCAGGTGTTTTTCGATAAACCCTTCCAGGTTTTCTTTCCATCCGGCTTTTTGTTCTGTCTCCGGTGAAAGCCCGGAATCCAGGTACAGGGATTTCAGCGTGTTTTCAAGGTTTGTTTTGGTCAGCTCTGATTTTAGGATGTACCGGAACGCGCCCAGGTTTATCGCTTCCTGCGCATAGGAAAATTCATCGTAGTGGCTTAAAATAATAATCTGTGTTTTTTTGTTCCGCTCCCTCACCCGGCGGGTAAGCTCTATCCCGTCCATCACCGGCATTTTAATATCCGTAAGGATAACATCCACCGGGTTTTTCTCGAAAAAGTCAAAGGCTTCCCTGCCGTTGGCCGCTTCCCCGGCCACTGCATAGCCAAACGCGGCCCAGTCAACAATGGTCTTGAGGCCCAGGCGCACGATATACTCATCATCAACGAGTAGTATCTTTTTCATTTTTCTTGTAGTATTTTACACTATAGCATGGCAGGGGGAGTGTGTAAACGTGGAGAAGACCAAAGTTTCATGGAAGATTTTCCTGGGCATGGCGGCCCTGTGCAGCGCCGGACTGCCGGCTTTGC
>JAITGJ010000004.1 GCA_031280705.1 Spirochaetaceae bacterium | reverse complement strand
TGGACAAATTTCCAGGCTTCGATTTGTTCATTCTCCGGTATTTGGGAGTTGACCATGTAGTACTGAAAGTAATAAGTATTGGAAATATGCCTGCCCCCCTGAAACACCGGGTAGGGAATAACCATCCAGTCGCTGCTGTTAAAGAAATCGGGATTGGCGGTCCGCATCCTCGCTTCCTGGTAAATTCCCGACAGGTGCATGGCGACTTCGTTTTTGTCATTGTCGAACTGGCGCCGGGCGGCGGTCATGGTGGAAGAGCCCAGATTCTTGCCGCCGGGCCCCCACTGCTGCATATAGGCCAGGGCCTTGACCCAGGCCGCTTCGCCCACAATGGCTTCTGTGCCGTCATCGCTTATTACCTTGCCGCCCAACTGTTCCACCATGGGAACCCAGGAAATCAGGTAATCCAGATAACGGAAATCAAAACCCCGGCGGGTAATAATACTGCCGTCCCGGAGCGCGATTTTTTCGGAAACCGCCATCACGTCTTCCCAGGTTTTGGGGTAATCCCGGTCCGGATCAAGCCCGGCGTCACGGAAGATTTTTTTATTCAGATATATGCAGAAGTTGACCATTTCCAGGGGCAGTCCGTAAATTTTGCCCTTCTGTCCGAACCACGCGCCGTCTTTGTCGGTTACCGGATCAAGCATGTTGGGCAAGTAGGAATCAATCAGTGCCTGTTCGTTTTTATACCCCAGTTCCTGTACCGGAATGGGAGCGCAGAGCCCCTGCATGAAAATGGGATAGGCTTTCTGCAATTCAAGATTCCAGATGGACGGGGCGTTCTTCGCCGCGTAAGCCGCGGGGATAAGGTCCTGGATATTGGTGGACGGGTACACCGAATAATTGATGACAACATGGGGGTTGGCCGCCATGTACTCTTTGGCGAACTGCTCTTCCATTTTTTGCCGGTTCGGGTCCTCGTGGGTCCACATATTGAGCGTGACCGGTTTATTCTCCGCCGGGGCTTTCCTACAGCCGCTGAACAGCGCCGCGGAAAGCAAAAGACACAGGATCATCTTTTTCTTCATAAATCTTCCTCTAAATACAACTATATCGCTTACGGGGGGCAAGTCAAGCAAAAAACATCAGGACTGCCAGCAATTCTAAAATAAAAATAAACGGCCCCGTTTTGCCTTGAAAAATCCTGCTAAGAAGCAATCCGAATTCGGAATTGCTGAGGACATAACGGTTGCCGCGTCTAAAAAAACGCGCTATGTTTGTTGTCAATTATGGATGTTCATGCCAAGACCGCCTATCAAGCACAACTGCTGGAAAACCGTCTGCGGAAGCGGGACCGGCATCTCCGCAAATGGGCCCGCCGGACCGGGACCGATGTGTACCGCCTCTACGACCGGGACATCCCCGAAATCCCCCTGACCCTGGACCGTTACGGAGGCGCGGCTGCCGGGGCCCTCTACGAGCGGCCTTACGGGAAAGACGAGGCCGAAGAGGAGCGCTGGCTTGCCGCGATGACCGAAGCCGTCTCCCGTTCTCTGGAAATTGCTCCCCAAAGGATATTCCTCAAACGGCGCAGGCGGCAGCGCGGGCGGCAGAAAACGGGGGGGCAGTACGAAAAGCTGGCAGATCAATCGTTTCTCGCGGAAGTCCATGAAGGGGGACTTCGGTTCCGGGTGAACTTGTCGGACTACCTGGATACGGGCTTCTTCCCGGACCGGCGGATACTGCGGGATATGATCCGGGGAGAAGCCGCAGGCAAGCGTGTCCTCAACCTGTTCTGTTATACCGGCGCTTTTTCCGTATACGCCGCGTCGGGGGGCGCGGCGGCGGCTGATTCGGTGGATATATCCAAGACCTACCTCTCCTGGGCGGCGTCGAATATGGCTCAAAACGGCATTGAAGCGGGCTTTTGCCCTCCGGAAGCGGTATGGCGGCCTGCCGGCGCGGGCTGGCCGGCGCTCCCCGTTTGCCGCCTTATCCGCGCTGACGCGCTGGCGTTTTTGGACGGCGCGGCCCGGAGGCGCTGTTCGTGGGATGTGATTATCCTGGATCCCCCGACGTTCTCCAATTCAAAGAAAATGCGGACCGCGCTCGACATCCGGCGGGATTATTCCAGCCTCATCCGGCACTGTCTGGGCCTGCTGAACCCCGGCGGCGTCCTCTGGTTCAGCGTCAGCGCCCGGCGTTTCCGCCTGGAGCCGGACGAGTTTCCCGGCGCAGTATGCGCGGACATGAGCCGCCGGATCGCGGACGAGGACTTCCGGGGAAAGCGGCCCCCGGTCTGCTATCGCTTTTCGTGTTAGGCGGACGTGCCGCTGGCCGAGGGGAATTTGAAAACGGCGATCAAGGCACTGTTTGCGCAGGCGGTGCGCCGGGGGCGTGAATCTGCGGCGGTGATTCAACCGGTACTTCCCCAAGCCGAAGCGCGGTTGAGCCCTGGAACCGGGAGCGGTTCAAGACAGGAACCGTGAATGATTCCAGTCCTTACCATTACGCAGTGCGGGGCCTATAACCGCACCCGGAACACACTTCCTCCGCCGCCGCTTACGGGTATCGCTATTACGCTCTGCCGCTGGAAGCGGCGTTTACCGGTATCTTGAAATGACCGCTGAATCATCACTGGGGAAAATTCACTTTTTTCATAATCCGCGCCAAAACCGCTTGCACAACATCCCGCTTCCCGCTATACTCTCCCCGTGCGTTTACGAAGACCTAACCGCCAGACGAAATTCTTGACCAGGCTACGGACCATATTGTACACAGAACCGCATAGAATCTCAAGCCGCCGAATTGCCTAA
>JAITGJ010000281.1 GCA_031280705.1 Spirochaetaceae bacterium | reverse complement strand
ACTTTTCGCCGGACGGTCCGGCGACGCCGGACGAGCAGGCGGCGCCATTCCGGTCCGCGGCCCGGCGTCGCTAGCAAAAGCGGCGTCGCCTGCAAACGCGGCGTCGCCTGCAAAAGCGGCGTCGCCTGCAAAAGCGGCGTCGCCTGCAAAAGCGGCGTTGCCTGAGACGGCGTGGACGATACAAAAAGAGCGGGGCGATTTCCACGCGGTCCGTCCTTCCGGCGAGGCCCTCGTGTGCGCGGTTAATGTGTTGAACGAGGAAGATGAAAGGCATGACGGAGCGGCGATAAAACGCCGCGCGGAAAGGGAAGGGCGCTTTCTCGCTTCCCTCGCCAAAGAGGGCGCGGTTATTTTTCTCGCGGAGCCGGGAATTCCCCGGAACGCGGCGTTTCTTGCCGAAACGCGCGCGGCGCTCATTGGGCGGGGGTACCGGGCGCTTGCCCCCTGTCCGCATAACGGCGTCTGCCCGTTTCCCGGCGGATACGGCGCGGCGCGCGGAAGGGGCCGCGGTGAAAAACGAAAATGGTGCCACTTTGTATTTGACACATCCTCCGCGCCGGAAAGCCTGCTCCGTTTTTCCCGGCGCGCGGGCCTTCCCAAAGAACGGGCGGCGCTGAGTTTTCTCTTCGCGGGCGGAAAAAACGTTCCGGCGGAACATCCTGCCGTCCCGCTCCCGGCGCGGCCGTCCATAACGGTACGGATACTGTCGGACAGTTTTCCGCTCACCGGCGGGCGGACCTATGGGCGTTACGGGTGTTTTGCGGCCGTACCCGGCGGGAGCGGACACGGGGAAGAAACGGCGGGCGCGGCGCTGGTTACCGGGTCCCGAAAAACGATGGAAAACCTTCCATCGGGGGCGCTTGTTACGGTTCCCCGCCCGGAAACGGGGGAAGCGCGGCGGGACGCGAAAAGCGGCGCGCTCCTGGTCGCCATGCCGGAGTAATTTCCCCGGTCTGCACAACGCCGCTTATGCCGGTCCGGTTTCTTTTTCGGGGAAAAGCGTTTTTACCAGTTTGATATTGGGCAGCACTTCAAAAAATATATCAAGCAGTTCGGGGTCGAATTTGGCGCCCCGCATTTTCCGCATTTCCGCAAGCACATCGTCCTCGGCCCACGGATCTTTGTAAACCCGGCGGGAACACAGGGCATCGTACACATCGGCGATGGCCACAATACGCCCGGTGAACGGAATTTCTTCTTCCCGTCTGCCGATAGGCTTGCCGTCTTCGCCGCTCTTGAGGGGCCGCATGGTATCCGGATCAAGCCTGCCGGGATAGCCCGTCCCATCCCAGTTTTCGTGGTGGGACAGGGAAATATCCTGGGCGATGTTGTCCAGCGACGACAGGGGATCGTGAAAAAGCCCCGCGCCATACAGGGTGTGAAACTGCATAATTTCGTATTCTTCCGGCGTAAAGCGGCCCGGTTTTTTCAAGATCATGTCGGATATGGCGACCTTGCCCACGTCGTGCAACATCGCGCCGATGCGCAGGGTGTCGCGGAATTTGTCCTGCTCGTCCGCGCTGATTCTGTGCCGCCGCGCCCAGCCATTGTACAGTTCCACCGCGTACCCGGCCACCCGGTTGACGTGGGGGCCCGTTTCCTTGGGGTCCCGCAGTTCGGCCATCTTGATCATGCGCAGGATCATCGCGCGCAGGAGATACGCCTGCTGGAGTACGAAAACCGCGTTCGTTGCGAAGTGGGAAACGAGCAGTTCGTCATTCTTCGAGAAAGAAGTTACGCGGCCTTCGGCGTCATGGGCGTTGATCATCTGGAGCACGCCCAGAAGGCGTCCTTCCGCGGTAACAAGGGGAAACACCAGCACGGATTTTGTGCGGTAGCCGGAAATGGTGTCGTAACTCGTATTGTACGAAAAGGGAACGTCGTCGCTCAGATGATACACATCCGCCACATTGACCATGCGTTTGGTAAGGGCGCAGTAACCGGAAACGGTTTTGTCGTCAATGGGAATGGAAAATACCGAAAAAACGAGCTTTTCCCCTTCGGGAAGATTTTTTTCCAGCGTGTCATTTTGGGAGTATTTGATCACCAGTTTTTCGATGTGGTGATAGTTTTCCTCCGTTACTTCCGGTATATAAATCGATCCGGCATCGGCGTGCACCACCCGGCGCGCTTCAAACAGAATGCGCTCGAGAAGTATGTCGAGGTCCTTAACATGGTTGAATTCGGAGTCCATATTCAGAACCGACTTGAGCTCCTCGCGCTCGTGCTCCAGGCGTCTCCGGTGCGTCTCCGCCTGGAGCCGGATTTCGATACGCTTGAGGAGCAGTTGGGGCATCAGGGGTTTGGTAATATAGTCGACAGCCCCCAGGTGAAGCCCCTGTATTTCGTCTTCGATATGCGTCCGCGCGGTAAGAAAAATAACCGGAATATCCCGCGTGGCGGGATCCTCCTTGAGCAGGCGGAGCGCTTCGTAACCGCTCATGTCCGGCATTTCGATATCGAGCAGTATCAGAATGGGCCGGTTGTTTTTGAGCAGCGCGAACATCTTTGCCGCGGACGGGGCGGTAAATACCTCGTAGTGCCCGGAAAGCGCCGCCTTACCCGCGCGGAGGCTGGTAGGGTTATCATCAACCAGAAGTACAATTTCCCGTTTTTCTTGCATGTTTCCCAACTTTTTGGTGTGGAGGCTACGGCATGCCGGCCGCGTCCGCCTCTTGCACACGATTATTGGTTAAGCGTATCCCACGCGCCGGTTATGGTCAAGATTCCCCCCGGGACTTTTCCATCTGATTTTTGAGGGAGTGAAAATCGCGCGGGAGGGGAGCGGTAAACACGCGAAGGCCGCCGCCGGGGAACAGCGGCGCGGCGTCCGCTCCGGCGGCCGGAAACGCGAGGGAATGGGCATGGAGGGCAAGCCGCGCGATAAGCGGCTTTTCCTGCGCGGCGTCTCCCCGCCAGCCTTTTTTGAAAGAAGAAAGCAAAATCCCCCGTTCAAGGCCGCCGTGTCCGGCGCCGCCCTCGCGCGTACTGCTCCGGGCGTGCTTTCCGTAGAGGCTGTCGCAGACAACGGGGTGGCCCAGCGCGGCAAGGTGGACCCGGATTTGGTGGGTCCGGCCCGTTTCCGGGCGCGCCTCTACCAGGCTGTAATTTCCCGCGGAGAGGAGCCGCCTGAACAATGTCCGGCTTGGTTTTCCCCGGTACCGGTCAACAATAGTCCGGTGGCGCTTGTCCCCGTCGATAACGAGAGGAAATTCGGCAACGGTTTCCTCCCAGACGATCCGCCCGTGAACCGCGGCGATGTATTCCTTTTCCATCAGACGGCTTTCAAAAGCGCGCGAAAGTATGCGGTGGACGTCCCTGTTGCGGGCAAATACCACGAGACCCGATGTATCCCGGTCGATACGGTGCACGGTAAATACCGGCCCGTACACGGCGGCAAGGAGCCGGTCAAGCCGTTCGGCGCTTTCCTCCCAGCGGTCGCCGCCTATGGCAATTCCGGAAGCCTTGTTCATCACGAGAACACGATCATCGGTATATATCACCGAATAGGGACTTTTGTTTTTCATTGTTATCCCGCACTCCGCCGCGTTCGCGGACACCGCGTTCGCGGACACCACGTTCGGGTCCATTGCGAATATGGCGCGGTGTCCGCGAGCCTCCAGAAATTGTTTAGCGAAAACCCTGCTATAGGGCGGGGCATGGAAAACGGCCTTTGAATCACGCTGCTTAACAACGCTAATGTTTGAAGTGCCGCGTTCCGGTCAGAACCATAGCGATGCCCAGCCGGTCGGCGGTCTCAACGGACGCCGTGTCGTTCTGGGACCCGCCCACCTGCACAATGGTTTTGATTCCCGCGGCATGAGCTGCTTCCACCACGTCGGGAAAGGGAAAAAAGGCGTCGGACGCGAGCACCGGCGCGGGGCTTCCGTCTCCCGCGCCGTTTTCCGCGGCCTGGGCAATATTTTTTGCGGCCCGGCTCAACGCAAGTTCCGCGGCCCAGATACGGTTGGTTTCCCCGCCGCCAATGCCCACCGTCGCGCGGTTTTTTATCACCACGATAGCGTTGGATTTGACATAGCCCACGGCGCGTATCCCAAAGATCATGTCCGCGATGTCTTCCGCACGGGGCGCGATCCTGGTTACCACGTCCCATTTTTCAAGCAATCTCCGGTTTGTTTCCTGCACCAGAACGCCGCCGTCAACAGCGATATATTCGTGCCGTTCGCCGGGCGCTTTTTGCGAAACCATGACGCGGAGGTTCTTTTTCCGCGTGAGAATCGAAAGCGCTTCCGGCTCATAACCGGGCGCAGCGACAATCTCAAGAAAGAGTCCGGCAAGTTCCCCGGCCGTCGCGGCGTCTACGGTGGTATTACAGGCGACGATGCCGCCGAAAATGGAAACGGGGTCTGAGGCGTAGGCTTTCCGGTAGGCTTCAAGGAGACTGTTCCCTTCCGCAACGCCGCACGGCGTATTGTGCTTTACCGCAACGCAGGCCGCGGGGAGGGCCGTATCGGCAAGACCGAGGGCGCGTACCTCCGCCTCCCCCTGCGGGGCGGTTCCGCCGGTTTTAAGGCCGAAGGCACAGACCGCCTTCCACGCGAGGTCAAGGTCCCGGATATTGTTGTAGGAAAGTTCCTTTCCGGCAAGCTGTTCCATCGCGCCAAAAACGCCGGAAGCGCCGGTATTGACGTACAGGGCCGCCGACTGATGGCTGTTTTCGCCATAACGGAGTGTCTGGACCTTTTTTACCGATACGGGATAGTAGGCGGGGTATTCCTCGTCCAGGAGATAACGGGCGATTGCGGCGTCATAGGCGCTCGTCAAATTGAAAACCTTTCCGGCGAGGCGTTTTTTTAACGGGAGCGGCACGTCATCCGCACGCAGCCCCTCAATCACCGCGCCGTAATCGGCGGGGTCCGTGAGTACGATTACGTCCCGGAAATTCTTTGACGCCGAACGGAGCATGGCCGGCCCGCCTATGTCAATAAATTCAACCGTCTCCGGGAGGGAAAGACCCGCGTTTACCTTCTCAAAAAAAGGATAGAGGTTGACGCATACAAGGCCGATGGTTTCAAGGCCCAGTTTTTCCAGGGTTTCCATGTGGGAAGCGCTGTCCCGCCGCGCGAGAAGGCCCGCGTGAATGGCCGGATGCAGGGTTTTTACCCGCCCGTCAAGGCATTCGGGAAAGCCCGTAACCGCGGCCACATCGGTTACGGCGACGCCGTTCTCCGCGAGGTACTGTGCCGTTCCGCCGGTTGAGATGATCTCCCAGCCGGAAGCGGCAAGGAACGACGCCAGAGCGGCAACGCCCGCTTTGTCATACACGCTGATTAAAGCCCGTTTCTTCATATAGTCCATCCTTGTTGCCGGCGCGTCCGGCGTCTCGCGTTCCTGCCCGTTCCGGCACGGTTACGCGGGAAGCCGCCCTTCCCTGACATAAGTATTGATAACCCCCATCCAGCGGGGGATGTCTATGTGCTGGGGACATTTTTCCGCGCATTTTCCGCAATTGACACAGTTTGAGGACTGTTCTTCCGGTCCCATGCGCCCGTACTGCATGTCGAAAAAAAAGCGCGGCGTAGCGGGATTTTTGTCCAGCGTGATTTTCCAGCCGTTAAAGATCGCCAAATTCCGGGGAATATCCACGCCGGAAGGGCAGTCCATACAGTAGCGGCACGCCGTACAGGGCACCGTGGCGGACTTCCGGTAGGCGAGCAGCGCGGCGGAAATCACCTCCCGTTCCGCGCCGCTTAACGGCTTAAAGGACGAAAGAATTGCCGTATTGTCCTTTACCTGGTCCAGCGTGGACATACCGCTCAACACGGTGAGCACTTCGGGAATCGACGCGGCGTACCGAAGCGCCCAGGAAGCGGGCGACGCGGCGGGATCGGCCTTTTTGAAAATCTCCACGGCGCTTTCGGAGAGCGTGGCGAGGCTCCCGCCCCGGACAGGCTCCATCACAATGATGGGAAGTCCCTTTGACGCGAGGATTTTCACCTGGCCCTTCGCGTCCTGTTCTTCCCAGTCCTGGTAATTACACTGAATCTGGGTAAAATCGAAGTCCCACTGGCCGGTTATCTCTTTAAGAACAGCCGGTGAATCGTGAAATGAGAATCCCAGATGGCGGATCACGCCTTCCTCTTGCTTTTTTTTAAGGAATTCGTACACCTTGAACCGTTCCGCCGCCGTTTTGAGGCCCCGGTTCATGTTGTGGAGCAGATAAAAATCAAAATAGTCCACCCGGCATTTTTTAAGCTGGTCGTTAAAAATCGTCTCCACCTGCGCTTCATGCTGAAGCATCATCAGGGGCATTTTGGTAGCGAGATTGAAGCTCTTCCGGTCGAAGGACGAAAGAATTTCCCCGATTACCGGTTCCGAAGCGCCCTCGTGGTACATATATGCCGTGTCAAAATAATTGACTCCCGCGGCGCGGGCGTACTCGATCATTTCCCGGGTCTTTTCCTTGTCAATGTCCCGGGACGTTCCCCCTTCCCGGGTGGGAAGCCGCATACAGCCGAAGCCCAAAAGCGAAACAAACTCGTCCGTGTTCCGGTACCGTCTTTTCTCCATAACACCCTCCGTGAACATGATTTGGCGGCGCAAAACGCCGCCGTGTGGAACTATCTTAGTATGTTTGCCGGATATTGTCAAAAGGTCTGCCCAAAATCCGCATTCATGTGGATTTTGGGCCGGTAGTTTTTTGCGAAGCAAAAACTACCGAATGTTGGTTGCGCAGCCGCCATCCGTGGCGGCACCGGTCCGCGTCCATACGAATGAGCGCCGCCCTGGGGGATCCCCGGTAAACGTTACCCGATGACCGCCTCAACCACCGGAGACCACGGACCCGTATCTCCTTTGCTGTTTTCGTAGCAGGTGGAATAAAACGCCGTCTTGCTTTTGTCCGCTTCCGTGTGCTGCACCACAT
>JAITGJ010000240.1 GCA_031280705.1 Spirochaetaceae bacterium | reverse complement strand
CTTCCCGCCCCGGCCCGTAAACGCGTTGACCGGAAAATCCGGCGCGGCGGCGATTTGTCGGGCAACGGATGCGGGCTGCGGGGGAAGGGATAGTGCTGTGCGCGTTTATGTGCGTGTCGGGGGGGGGGGGGATTATGAGCGAAATTGTTGTTGTTTGGCATTTTCACCCGCTTTCTCAACACGCGCTGTTTCCGGTGTTTTCATACAAAATATACGCAAAAAACAATGTTTTACGCGAAATAATACCCCTAAAACGGATCCCGCGCCCCGGCGCGCGGACCGCGTTTCCATGCCCGGTATAGCATGCCAAAGGGAGTGTTGTCAATTACCCATAAGCGGGCTGCCCACTTATGGGCGGCTCATAAGTGGGCTTGCGGCAAGCCGGAGCGCTGCGGCGTATATTTTTTCGTATACATCCTTAATCACGTCTTCCTCGATGGCCGCGAACGTAACGCGGAGATACCGGTCCCCAAGCGCGACGGTCCCCACGCCACAGTCAAGCAGCGCGCGGCGGAGGTCTTCCGCATTGATACCGGTACAGCGAAAGCACATAAAGTACCCCGCATTGAACGGCAGGGGCCGGAGCACCGGGTGCGGGGCGTGTTCCGCGAGAAACCGCCTGACCGCCCGGTAACGGCTTTCAAGCAGGCGGAAAAAACCTTCTTTTTCCGCGGGCGTGCGGCTGTCCGTGAGCGTTTTCAGCATAAGGTACTGCGCGGGCGTATTGGCGCAGGACACCGATGAACGGATAAGGCCCATGTACTTTTTTTCAAGGGCGTCCCGGTGCTCCGCCGTAAGCCCCTTCGAGCCCAGCGTTACGAACGCCATGCGAAGCCCCCACGCGTAATCTTCCTTGGTGGGGCCGTCAATTTTAACGGCCACAATCCGCTCATGGAGACCGGCCAGGCGGGCAAAGAGCGATTCGCGCGCCGCGCCGTCTTCATAAAAAAGGCCGAAATAGGCGTCGTCACAGAACACCAGCACATCGGCGCCGTCCCCGGCGATGCGGAAGAGTATATCCGCAAGCGCGTCCGCCTCACCGCGCGCGGGCGCGTATCCCGACGGATTATTGGGAAAATTGAGGATCACCCGGAGTGCGCCGCCTTCCGCCGCGGCGCGGAGTCCCCGCTCAATCCCCGCCAGGTCCAGGGTTTCCCGCTCGTCATCAGGGCCGAAAAAGGGGATTTCCCGGAGGACCGCCCCCCGGCGTTCCTCAAAAATCAGGCGGTAATTGTCCCAGGAGGGAAAACTCGCGGCAACCGTATCGCCTTCATCGAGAAACAGATCGGCGGTATAGGAAATCCCCGCGGTAATGCCGGGCGTTACGATGGGGAGGGATACCGCGTCCGCCCGGAGCGACGGGTTTTTTCTGAGCAATTCTTCCTTCCAGGCCGCGCGCGTTTCGGCCACGCCCGCCGTGGGGGCGTAGACAACCGTTTCCGCCGGGGAAAGGCGCGGCAAACTGTCGTGAAGCGCGGAAAGGATCAGCGGTTTGCCGTCCCGGTACGCCATGCCGAGCGTCGCGTTTACGGAAGCCCGTTGCTTGGCCTCCGCCGCCTGCGCGATAATCCCCCGGGGAAAAAACATCCGCCGGCCCAGCGCCGAAAGAAGCCGCCCGGCCGCGGTCCCCGCAAGGACCGCGTTCAGTTCCGCCGCGAGATCGCTCATGCTTTTGCCTTCCAAATCCGGGGCATGACGGTCAGCGTTATGGCGAGCAGGACGATTGAGACCGGAAGCGTGATGGCGGCGCTTACCGCAAACCCCAGCGGCGCGGTAAGGCCCGCGATGAGGTACCCCACAAAACAAACCGCCGCCACGGTGAGCGCGTACGGTATCTGCGTCGCGACATGGGCGATATGGTCGCACGCCGCGCCCGTTGACGAAAGAATCGTCGTATCGGAAATGGGCGAGCAGTGATCGCCGAAAACGGAACCGGCCATAACCGAAGAAAGGGACACGATGGAAAGATGGGGCGCGACAATGTTACAGATACTGATCGTAATCGGGATCAGGATGCCGAAGGTGCCCCAGGCGGTTCCGGTAGCAAACGAAAGCGCCGCGGCAATGATAAACATGATCGCCGGGATAAGGGCGACCGGCATGGACGATGCTTCCACCAGCGAGGCGACGTATCTTCCGGTAAAGAGGAGGTCCCGGCAAATGCCGCTTATCGTCCAGGCCAGCGTCAGAATGATAATGGCCGGGGTCATCGACTTGATGCCCGCGCTTGCGGAGGCGAAAAAATCCCGGAACGAGAGGAGTTTACGCGGCACAAACAACAAAAACGCGGACAGAAGCGCGGCGAACCCGCCCAGCGCGAGCGCGTACCCGGCGGACGTATCGCCAAACGCCTCAAAAAGACTTTTCCCCGTTCGCGCGCCGTCTTTCCAGTATCCGCCATACCAGAGCATCGCGAGCACGGAAAAAAACACAAGAAACACGACGGGAATAACGAGATCGAAAACATTCCCTCGGCCCGACACGGGGAGCTGCCCCAGTTCGCCGGTATCGCCGGCGCGCGGGGATGGAACGGAGACGCCTGCCGCGTCATTCACTTCGGCGCGGCGCTCCACCGCGGCCATCGGGCCATAATCGCCGTTTTTGCGGACCGCGATCCATATCACCATACCGATGGTCAGCACCGCGTACAGGTTCATCGGAATGGAGCCCACAAAGGCCCGCATCCCCGTGATGCCCGTCTCTGATGGGTAATAGGAAATGACCGACGCCGCCCAGGAAGAAATCGGCGCGATAACACATACCGGCGCGGCGGTCGCGTCGATTAAGTACGCGAGCTTTTCACGGGAAATCCGGTGCCGGTCCGTAACGGGACGCATGACCGTTCCCACAGTGAGACAGTTAAAATAATCGTCAATAAAAATGAGCAGCCCCAAAAAGGCGGTAAGCAGCCCCGCGCTCCGGCGCGATTTTATTTTTCCCGCCGCCCACTGTCCGTACGCCTGGGAGCCGCCCGCGCGGGTAACCACCGCGACCAGCGTCCCCAAAAAAGCCAGAAAAATAACCATCGCGGCGTTATCGCCATCGGCCAGTTTACCGATCATCGTGTCGACCGTAACGGTAAAAACGCCCGCGGCGCCCAGCCCGGAAAACACGCTGTAAATGAGCGCGCCGGACATAATACCCACTACGAGCGAAAAAATCACCTCTTTGGTGATAAGCGAC
>JAITGJ010000196.1 GCA_031280705.1 Spirochaetaceae bacterium | reverse complement strand
CGCGTGGGGGGGGGGGGGACATTCTTTGGGAATTTAAACATATTTTTCACAACAAGCCTCCTGTACCGGATATTCATTATCGGCATATTTTCGCAAGATAATATAAAAAAGCGAAAAGTCAGTCCGAATTACTTATAATACTACCACGGTTTTTCCGGTTTGTCAAGGCGGCGCACGCATCCATGCGGATGTGGCAGGACCAGCGGGGTTTTTGCCTCCGGCAAAAACCCAAGCCCAAAACCCGCCGGGTTTTGGGCACGCTACCCCCGGAAACGCGCGGCGCGGCGGCCTCCCCGGACAGGACCACGGACCGCGCCCTTTTTGGCGCCCCGTTTGAAGTCCCCCTGCCCGCCCATGCCGCGTTCATCCACAAAGGGGTTCCGTCTGCCCCGCACATACGCCTGATAAAACGCGCTGCTTTCATAATAACCGTCCAGCCCCTTGAACGAAGAGGACTCATCGCAGCGGTACAGTTCCAGAAGCGCGGGAAACAGCGGCGAATCAATAATCCCGGCGACACGCGCGGCGGGCAGGCGGGGAAGCGCGGCGGGGAGCATGTGGTTCTTTACCAAAAAGGCCACGTCCGCCGCGAGGGCGGGATCAAAACCGAGCCGTTCCAGAAAATGGCGGGCCTCCCGCGCGCCCAGTTCCGCGTGGCCGTCAAAACGCCGCCCGCCGGACGGCGCCGCGAGCGGTTTTCCCGCATCATGAAAAAGCAGGGCAAGCGAGAGGCGCAGGTCCCACGTCCCGCCGGGCGCGGGTTTCCGGTAACGGAACGTTTCCCGCGTGTGGTTCCACACATTGCCCTCGGGGTGGTGTTCCTTGGACTGCTCCACCCGGTCGAGGGCGGCAAGAACGGGCCAAACGGTTTCCAGAAAGCCCGTTTGCCGCAGCAGTTCAAGGCCGCGTCCGGGCCGGGGGGAAAGCATGAGCGAAACGAGCAGGACCCGCAGGGTTTCGTTTTCGGGGACCCTGCCCGGCGCGGGACGGTGGAGGACAGACGCAATATCCGCAATGGTCCGCTCCCCGGCGATCCCGTCCTCATCGTCCCCGCCGTCATACCGGGAAAGAATCAGGGCGGCGTCCATAATTTCAGCCCAGCCCCCGGAGGCGTCCGCCCGGTCCGTCCACCAGGACGCCCCGGACGCGGGGAAAAAGGACGGCGGTTGCCCGTCCCTGAGCGCGCGGATCACGGGATACACGCCCCACGGATCGTAAAAACGGCGCGTGTCCGGGTCCCACGTAAGGGAAAGAATACCGAAGGCGGCGGGCCGGGCGTCTTCAGCCGGGGTAAAGTAGCAGGTCCCGCCGTCAATATCCAGCGCGGCGGCGGCAACGGCGGTCCCCGGAAAGCGAACGGCCTCAAAAAGCCGGGCCAGTTCCGCGATACCGGCGCTGGTTTCAAGACGGGCAAAAGGAAGCGGGGCGCGGTCAAAGTACCGGTCGAGCGCGGAAAATGAGACCAGGCGCACGCGAAAGCCCGCCTCGAGCAAGGCGCCGCAGACGGGAGAAACATCAACGGTTTCCATCATAATATCCCCCTCGCAAAAAACACGCTATTCGGCGGGCCGGTCAAGAGGCAAGCGGACGGAACAACTGCGTTACGGCGCGTCCGTCTTCGTACAGATAGCGCAGGTACACACGGTTTTCCATGACGAGCCGCTGCCAAAGCCCCTCTTTCTGGAGTTCAAGCGCCATCAGGACAATCGTTTCCTCACCGGGAATTTCCCGCATCTGGGCAAAAAAATACGGCCCCGCCGGAAGGTCCACCGTTTCCGCCGCCCCGGTTTCCGGATCATCCGGCGTCCGGGAGTGGATTTTCCCCGCGTTAAGGATCGCCGCGAAATACCGCCCGCCCGGCGCGGCCTGGAAATCCTGCCCGCGCGCGGAATCAATAATCAGGCTGAACATCATTTCCCAGCCCGCGCGGGACGCTTCCCGGATGCCACTGTCAAACGGCGTAAGCGTATCATCACGCCGGTAGCGCAGGGGCTGCACCAGGTTGAGGCGCGTAAAACGGAGCGCTTTTATATCCATAGGATAAAAACGTATCCTTTTTTCCGGTTTTGTTGAAGCATTCCCCGGGACATTCGCATAACAAAAGCAAGGAGGCGGGTTTCCCCCGCCGTCTTTATCCCCGCGTCCGTTTCCCGGATGCGCTTCCAAGGAGGCTCAGATGAAAAAAATCACGCGCACGGGCGGCCCGCGTCTGTCCGGCGGACGGGCATGGCCCCGCGCGGCGTTTCTGTTTGTTCCGGCGCTGGCCCTTGCCATAGCGGGCTGCGCCTGCTCCGCGGAGGCGGCCCTGGGCGAAGTGCTCGGCCTCAGCGCGGAACCGCCGGTTTTTACCGGCTGGAAAGCGATAACGGCGGTCGAAATTGGCTTTCAGTTTTCCCGCCCGGTAACGGTCAAGTCTGTGCGGCTTGATCCGCCGGTGGAAATTGCCGGCGTTTCCGGGGGAAGCGAAGTGGTGCTCGTCCTTGAGGAGGCGCGGAGCGGGGGCGCACACATGACCGCGGACCTTGTGGTGGAAGACCGGTACGGGAATACGCTCAACGTCCTGACCGGGTTCCGCACCCGCAACGACAATATGCCGGAGATCATCATAAACGAAGTCCGCACCGAATACAGCAATCCCAAAACCGAATTTATCGAATTCTACACCCGCCGCGCGGGCAATCTGGGGGGCATGCGGCTTTACCTTACGGGGACGCCGGAAGACGCGCCGTTTTACGAATTTCCGCCGGTTGACGTTGGAGCCGGAGAATATATCGTGCTCCACCTTCGTACCCTGGATGAAGAAAGCCGTGACGAAACCGGCGGCAGCCTGGCGTTTTGCCCGGCCACAAGCGGCAATGAAGCCCAGCCCACGGCGCGGGACCTCTGGATCCCCGGCGCGAAAAAACACATCAACAAACGGGGACAGGCGGTTTATCTGCTGGATCAGGATGACGGGGTACTGGACGCGCTTCTTTTCCAGGAAAACCGGAGCGGCGGCTGGGCAAACGACAAACTCGCGGCGGGGGCGCTATTTCTCTTTAACGCGGGGGCGTGGGGAACCGGCGCCGCGCCGGAAGGCGGGATCGGTGCCCTGGACGCGGCGCGTCCAGAGGACGCGGCGCGTCCAGAGGACGCGGCGTCCAGCGCTAACACCACCACGTCGCGGACGATAAGCCGCCGCGCGGGAAGCGACACCAACACCGCCGGAGACTGGTACGTAACCGTAACGAGCGGCGCGACGCCGGGGCGGCCCAATAATCCGCAGGCCTATACGCCGAAGTAGGGATCCGCGGAAAGCGTCCGGGCGCGCCGCAAGACGCGCCCGGGCGCTATTTGAGCTTTTCCGCTATTTCCGCGATGTATTTATCCGCGGCGGCATAGGGCACCTGGCAGGTACCCACCCGCCGGTGTCCGCCGCCGCCGTAACCGAGAAGAATACTGCCCACATCGGCGGTGGCGTTTTTGTTGATGATGCTGTACCCGGCGGTGATCACGCAGTTTTCCCGGTTTTTCCCGTCAACGATCCACATGGACATATTCTGTTCAGGGTAAAAACTGTAAATCAAAAACCGGTTCCCCGTATAAATGGGATCCACGCCCCGCAAATCGGTGATGATGACCGGACCGTCCACGCGCGTATGGGCCTTTACCATTTCCGAAAACAGTTTTTCCTGCTCAAAGTACACATCAATCCGCTCTTTTACATCGCGCAGCTTGAGTATTTCGGTGATGGAAAGTTCCCGGCAGGCAACGGCAAGTTCCTTCATCAGATCGTAATTGCTGACGCGGAAATTGCGGATGCGCCCGAGGCCCGTGCGCGGGTCCATGATAAAGCCCAGCAGTATCCACCCGGCGGGGTTTTGGATCTCTTCAACGGTAAGATTCGCCGAATCCATTTTGTCAACATATTTGATCATCTCGGCAAAATTCCCCAGCGATTCATCGCCGCCGTAGTAATCGTAGATCAGGCGGGCGCAGCTCGGCGTAATACGGGAAATGCCGTTTACCTCCTGGCCCTTGAGGCGTTCCTGTTCGCTCGAATGGTGATCGAACCAGAATTTACAGCCGGGAATATAGGGGATATTGGCCAGAATGTCATTTTCTGTCGCCTCGACTTTTCCGTCCTGTACGTCCTTGGGATGCACAAATTTCCAGTCATCCACGATGCCCAGGTAAACCAGCAAAGCCCCGCAGGCCAGCCCGTCAAAATCCGACCGTGTCAACAAGCGCATAAACAACTCCCGCGCGGAATCTTTCCGGCATATTGGACGTATCCGCCAACCGGACACGCCTCCGCAAAATGCGCCGCCGCGCCGCCGAACGCGGCCCGTTTTGCCCATTTTAAGCGGAAGTTGTTTAATAACGCCCGTTATTAAACAACTCTATTTTGAAAAGCCCGCGCTCTACCGGGGCGGGCGCGCCCCGCTGAAATTCGGGGAATGTCCGCGCCGGCGGACGGTTTCCCCGGGCTTGGCAGCAGACCCTATCCGCTGCCAAAGAGGCCCGCATGGGCCAAAAAAGCCGCGTTACACCCTGGCTTTCGCGGCCGGTTCCAACAGTTTTTCTATCGACTCCACCATTTTTTCGGTGTAACTGTCAAAATTCTTTATTTCGGTTTTGGGAATGCGAAACCCGATGGCGCCGGGGTGGCCGCCGCCGTTGCCGATTTTGAGTTTTTCAAGCACGATGCGGAGATCTATCCCGCCGTAAATGGAACTCCGGCGGAGGCGGCACTGCACAAAACCCGAATCCCGGTCGTCATCGTGGTACACTACGAGGCCCAGCCGCCCGCTCTGCTCCGCCAGGGTGTCCGCCGCGACCTTGGAAACCGTAACCATGCGCTCGGTTCCGTACTGATCGATAACACTCTGGGATACATCCTTTGAAAGCGCGATATAAAACACCGACTTTGATTCATGCGCAAGCGCCATGAGCGAATCGTAACAGCGCCGGTCCTGCACGGAAAATGTGTAAATAATGTCAAACATATCTTCCGTCGCAAATCCTGTGCCTTTGGGAACAATGCTTCCCAGAAGCCCGTGGAAGCGGGTATTGACCGTTTCGTAGTACCACTTTTCCCGTCTGGTTTTAAGGTAGCGCCCCATGTTGGAATCGCCGATAATTCCCGTCAGAATGGCCAGATAGATATTCCGTGAAAGAATGTCCGAATCCTTTTTCCATCCGAATTGTTTCGCCATCTTGTAACCCAGATAACAGAGCAGTTCGCAGGTGCTGGACGCGGCGGTTACGAGGCAGTACCCCTCATCGCCCGCGTAAAGCGCATCCGCGGCAAGGTGATGATCGATTTCGATCCTGCGCACCCGCGCGTCCTCCATCAGAACGGCGATGGCATCGTTCAGGGAAATCATCTCCGGCTTGGGCGTGTCAAGAATGAAAATCGCCGTAACGCCGCGGCGCGGCTCGCGGGTGAGGAACAGGGGGAGGCCGCCGCCGTACATTACCAGAACGCCGTGCGCCTTGCAAATGGCAAAAAGATAGTTAAAGTGTTCCGCCACGGGACCGGGCAGATATATTACCGCTTCTTTTTTTGCTTTCCGCAAAAGCAGCGCCATCGTGATAAGCGACGCGACACAATCCATGTCGGGATCCATGTGTCCGGTCAGAATAAAAGTTTCCTTCCGGGCAATTTCCCGGGCGATGCCGGCGGCGATGTTGTTTTTTTGCGCCAGTGAAGCAAGCTCACTCTTTTTCACGTCCGTTTCCTCCCGGAACCATCTCCCCGTCCGGCATGGTCATTACCATGAATCCCGCGGCGGCAATGTTCCAGTTTTCCTGCTCTTCCCAGGCCGCGATAACCGTCCGGCGTCCGGCCAGGGCAAGGCGGGTATACGCGAAACCTTCCGGCAAAACGGGCAGGGAAAATTCCCGCGCGGAAATTCCCTCCGGCCCGCCTCCCAGATACACGCCCCGCCCGCCGGGATAGCACACCGCCCCGTAAACCGCCCCGGTTGTTTCGCCGGACATTCCGGAACCGGAAATCCCCCCGGCGAAAAAACCGGCAAGTTCCACGGGAGCCGCGCCGTCCCCGGCGGCATACCGGCGGATCTCCGCCGCGTCTCCGGCAAAAACCACCCGCGCGAGGGGCGATTCCCCGCTCCGGGCCAGCGCCGCCGCCGCCTGAAGCGCCGTATCAAACGGATACGGCGCCTCCTCTATAGTATAAGGCGTCATCGCGTTTCTGAAAACCCCGAATTGCACCGGTTCCGGTGAGGAGGAAAAATGCGCAAAGCGGAAATAGCCGGTCTCTTCCCCGTCCCGTTCGGCCCGGAAATACCAAAACCCGTCCCGGCCACGGTAGAGCGCCTTGACCTCCCGGCCGTTCCCGGCGTCCGTAAACGCCCGGACGTCAAGCGGCCGTACCGTAAACGCGCGGCGGTCCAAAACCTGAAATTGATGAAAAAACGGCCCGCCGCTTTCCACGCCAAAAACCGTGTCCCGGTAGAGGAGCGCCGCCGTCCCCTCCCCGGCGGGAACGAGCGCGGCGACGGTAAGGGTATCCCATGCTTTTTGAAGATCGATCCGGTACAGACCCGCTTCTTCCCCCGCTCCCCCGGCGGGAACCCAGAGAAAAAATCCGTCCCGGTTCACCGCCATCACAAGGCGGTCCCCGTCCGGCAGTATTTCCGCAACAAAAAACGCCTGTGTCCAGGGCGTCCAGGGCGCGAGCGTGGCCGCCTCCGGGGAGGCGATCCGCGCGGGGCCGCCGGGGCCGGTTTCAAACCAGAGCGGCGCGGGACCGGGCCTTACCAGCGCAACGAGTTTTTCAGGCGAAGGCCAGCCGTCCCCGGCGGCCGGCACCGCGGTCTCCGGCAAGCCGGCGGCCGGCAAGCCGGTATCCGGCACGGCGCGGCGCGAACAGCCCGCAAGAACGATGGCCAGAAAAAAAAACGCGCGCCGCATGGAACATCCCCCGGAAAGCCGTCCCGGCATTTCCACCCTCCCCGGGATGGCGCTAAATTATATACCGCCCACGCGATGGAAACCGCGCGGGCGGGAGCGCTTCCCCTGTCTAACCTGGCCGGAACCGTTCGGCGCGTGGCCGCGTTGGAGACAGCCCGGCGCGGTTTCCGGCGCGTTCCATTCTACCCGTCATGGGCGATCCATATCCAGACGCCTCCCCCGTACCGCATCTGCCCGCCGGGGGCGATCAGCGTTTCCACCGCCTGCCCGGCATTGATCGTCACCCGGTCGCCCGCGCGCCAGTCATATACGGCGGAAAAGGGCGAAGGCCCGAACCAGGGGCCGCCGGCCGGCAGGGTAATTTCGAGCGCCGTATACCCCACGGTGGCAACCTTGATCCGCCGCCGGTCAAATCCCGAAACGATGGTTTTTTGGGCGACATACGGCCAATCAACGCGCCAGGGGTCCTCCCGGACCGTTTCCGGGATGTCCGCTCCGGCAAGAAGGGCGCGGAACCGGGGCCAGTCGAAATTCCAGGCACGGTTTTTCGCGGGTATGGCGGTTTCCAAAACGGCCGCGTCTTCCGCCGGGGACGTTACCGCCGCCATGAGGAGGAACAAATACGCCTCCACGCCCGCCTCCCAGGTCAGCGTGATAGTTCCGCCGTGCGCGTCGTGGGGGAAGATCGCCCCGGCGGGCCGCATGGTCTCCGCGCCGAGACGCCGCTCCGGCCAGCACGGCCAGGCGAGGATCATACTTTGGCGGCCTTGGGGAAACTCAACATCGGGAAGGGGCGCGTCGCGCGGCACGAAAGCCGACTCAAGGCGGCCTGTTTTTCCGATCCACACGAGGCGCCATGCGCCGGAGCCCAGTACGCGCCGCCAGTGCGCGGGGAGTTCCGGCGGAACCGGGCGGTACCGCGCGGGCAGGACCGGCTCCGCGCAGCCGCCGGACAGCAACAGGCCCAAAACGGCGGCGAAAAACACGGGAAAAACCCGTCCAATCCCGGCGCCGCGGCGCGCTTTCGGCTGTTTCATACCGATACTTATGGCAATGACTCCCCGGATTGCTTTACTTATTAAAAACTTATATACTGATGATGATGGAATTAGCGGAATTTCGGACAAAAATGAATGAAGCCCTGAACGCCAGGGCGGCATGGCTTGAGCGGGAGGCATTACCCAAGCTCAAGGAAGAGTTCAGAGCTTTTCACAACGCATTCTACTCGATCTATTCACTCATCCTTAAAAAGAAACTGATCAAGGAAGACCCGTACAAGAGCGAGGCCAAGGTCGCGGACATCAAGGTGCCCAATACGGCGTCTTTTACCGAGGCCGAACGGCCCGAACAGCTCGGCCTCCGGCTTGCGGAATTTGACAACCAGCTCGATTTTCTGGTCAACTTTTATCAGTTCAGCCTTGACAATATGGGGCTGGAAAAGATCAAGCGCATTCTGGGACTGATCAAATACATTGACTGGGTGCATTTTTCGCCGGACGCGGCGTCAACGTCCAATACCAACGGCATGATCGAAACGATCACGCAGGCGAAAAATCAGTCGGATCAACTTTCCGTAACGATCATCGGGGACGCGCTTTCGGTTCTGGAAAAATCGTCGCCGGTAATTTTTAATTATCTCAGGGACATAAACGATTACAACCGCGAGGCGTACAAGGCGGAACTCCGGGCGGCCTCTGCGGATCTGAAAGAAGCCGACGCAAATCCCGCCGGCATGAAGAAAAAATACGCCCAGGCCCACCCGGGGAAAATCTTCTACGCGGAGCTTGCCGCGGAAGTGGCAAAAGAGGATTACACAAAGGAAGGCGCGGCGCAGCGGGAAAAGATCCTCCAGAAACTTCTCGCCGCGCTGGACGGGGGAAAACCCAAACAGGCGAAAGCGCCGGTTTCTTTCAAATCGTTCCTGATCGAAGGGCTTTTTGCCATCGGTTCGGTGTCCGCCACCTTTACGGATATTCTGCCCAAACTTGACGAAAACGCGGAGATTCTGGCGAACCGGCGGAAAGGTTTTTGGGAAAAGCTGCGCACCATTGTCGCCCAGGTAATGAACCGGGAACCGGAAAGCGCCGTGTACGACATCGAATATGTGGACGCCGCGCGGGGGGTTACGGTCAAGGACAAGGTTGTGTTCAACACCTTCCGGAGCAATCTGGATCAGCGGATCAAAACCCTGTTTAACGTCAGCACCCGGGGCCTCGCGGTTTCCAAACTTGAGGGGATGGAAGAAGCCAAACTCCAGGATATTCTGGAGCGTTATATCCGGGACGTGCAGAATCAGCATAAAATACTGTCCGCGCTGGACGATTATTTCAAGGCCGCGGCGGACAGCGCCGACCGGGACAAGATCAAGGGAATCAAGCCGGAGCTGTCTACGATAAAAAACGCGATTGTCAAAGCGAACCAAAAGCGGTATGACTACATTGCCCAGAAAGAAGAAGCCGCACAGTTCAAACGCATGGGCATTGAAACCGAAACATGAGGGAGGTTCCCATGAATACTAACCCGGCGCGCCGAAGCCGCTCTCAAAACGGCACGGTCCGGGGGGCCGTCATATCCGGTTTCGCCAAACGGGACGGGACCGTGGGGGGCGTTATGTTGTGCGCCGCCCTTGCGCTGATTTTCCCGCTGTTTTCCTGCGCGGGCGGGCCGGAGGCGGGAAGCGCCGCGCCCGGCGCGGAAAACGCCGCCCCGCGCTACGCGGAGATACGCCCCGGCGTGGAAAACCGGGAGGAATTTACCGTGGTGTTTTACGGCGGCTTTCCCCGGCTCGACCCCCGCATCGTGTATATATCGAGCGAGGCCCAGCTTGCCACGGCCCTGCACGAAGGGCTTTTTTCCTACCATCCGGCGAGCATGGCGCCGGTTCCCGCCGCGGCCCGGGACTGGCGGCTTTCTGAAGACAAAAAAACCTGGACGTTTTTTATCCGGGAAGATGCCCGCTACTCAAACGGGGATCCCGTGCGGGCGCAGGATTTCCGGGACACCTGGCTTTCCCTGCTCGCGGAGCGGGACTCCCCCTACTCCTCGCTTTTTGACGTAATCGCCAACGCGAAGGAATACCGGCTCGGCTCCCTCACCAACGCGGCCAAAGTGGGCATCCGCGCGGTAAATGACCGGACGCTGGAAGTAACCCTGAACTCCCCGGCGGCGTTTTTCCCCTATATGCTCTGTCACCATTCGTTTTATCCCGTGCATCCGTCCCTGCTCCGCAGCCGGAACTGGGACGCTTCCGCGCCGCTCGCGGTGAACGGCCCCTTCCGTCTGGAATCGGCGCGGGAGGAACGCGGTGAAACGGTGCTCACGCTGGCGAAAAACGAACAGTACTGGGACGCGGAAAAGGTCGCCCTTTCCCGGCTGGTGGTGCGCTACACCGAAGACGAGAACGAACCCACCCATTACTGGAATTCCGGGGCGGCCCGGTGGGTCGCCGGAAGCGTCAACCCCGATCTGATCACGGACCGGAGCGGCATCATGGTAAACGAAATTTTCGCTACTCACTATTACTTTATCCGCTCGGTCCGCGCCCCCTGGCAGGATCCCCGGCTCCGCAGGGCGCTCGCCGTTACCGTACCCTGGGCGGCGCTCAGGGAGGGCATTTTTTTACCCGCCAAAACCCTGATTTATCCCATACCGGGCTACCCCGCAGTGAACGGTTTTGAGGAAACGGACAGCGGCCTGGGGCGGCGGCTCCTCGCCGAGGCGGGGTATCCCGGCGGCGAAGGACTGCCGGAACTTGTCATACGGATAACCCCTTCCGAAGACGCGGCGCGGATCGCGGGCATTATGGCCGCCGCGTGGTTTTCAGAGCTGGGCGTCCGCTCCCGCATGGATATTGTTCCCTACGGGCGCTACTTTGACGCCCTCCGCCTTCCCGATTACGACGTGGGTTCCACCACCTGGATAGGCGATTTTGCGGACCCGTATTCGTTTCTCCAAATGTGGCGGCGCGACTCGAACCTGAACGACGCGGGCTACCATGACCCCGATTATGAAGTGTTGATGGACCGTTCCATGACCGAAGAGGGCGACAAACGCTGGAAAACGCTCGCGGAGGCGGAAACGCTGCTCCTTGAGCGGGGCGCGGTGCTCCCCATATCGTTTGGCGCGGCGGTAAACCTCATCAGCCTTACCGAAGTGGACGGATGGTTTCCCAATGCCCTTGACATTCATCCCTTCAAGTATCTTTCATTTAAGGCGTGGCGGCCCCTGCCGGGAGTAACCATGCATACCCACAACGAGGCGGAATTATGGATGAGGTAACAGGCGCCCCGCAGCCTTTCGCGGTTGATCAACAGGTTGTATATCCCAGTCAGGGCGTCGGCGTGATCCGGGCCATCATCGAAAAAGACTTCAAAAACCAGAAAATCCCCTACTATGAGATTTATCTTGAAGTTTCGGACATGACGATCATGGTTCCCGTTGACCGGGCGGGCGATCTCGGCATCCGCGCCATCGTGCCCCAGGACGAGGCGCGCGGAGCGCTGGAATTTATCGGTGAGGAATTTGATCCCATCCCCTCGGACTGGAAACTCCGTTACCAGATGAATCTGGATCTCCTCAAAAAGGGCAGCGTTATCGACATCGCCGCCATTGTCCGCTCCCTGTACCACCGGAGCAAGGTAAAAGAACTCCCCATTCTGGAACGGAAACTGTACGACTCCGCGCTGAAACTGCTGGAAGACGAAGTGGCCTATTCCCTCAACATACCCCGGGAAGAAGTTGAAACGATGATTTTTTCCCGCCTGGAATCCCGTTAAGCGGACACCGCCGCGCCGAGTGCATGATGAACGATCAACCCCGCATCGCCGTTATTATTACCGCCGCAGGCGCGTCCCGGCGCATGGGCGGCGTCAAAAAGGAATACCGCGCGCTTGACGGACGCCATGACGCGGCGGGCAAGCCCCTCACCGTGATCGGCGCGTCGTTCCTCGCCTTTGCCGCCGTCCCGGGCGTGGACGCCATCGTGATCACCTACCCCCCCGCCCCTGCGGGGACCGGCGGCAGCGGTTACGGCCACGGCGCGCCGGCCCACGGCGAAGAGGCCCTCCGCGCCGCGCTCCCGGCGATACCGGACCGGGCATCGCCCGCTCTTATAACCGTACCGGGCGGTGAAACCCGCCGCGAGTCGGTGCACCGGGCCCTCGAAGCCCTTGCCGCGCGGGACGGCCCCGCGCCCGGCGCCGTCCTGATACACGACGGCGCGCGTCCCTGGGTTGACCGGGACCTGATCGAGCGGGTTACCGGCGCGGCGCTCCGGCATGGCGCGGCCATACCCCTCTCGCCCTTGAGCGAAACCCCCAAAGAGCACGAGGGCGGCTTTATCAAAACCCACCTTAAACGGGACCGTATCGGCGCGGCCCAGACCCCGCAGGCGTTCATCTGGCCGGACATCCTCGAAGCCCACAGGGCAGCCCACCGGGCAGCCCAGAGCGCGGCGCAACAGACGGCGGACGGCGAAAACAGGTATACCGATGACGCGGAGGTGTGGGGAATATACGGGGGCGCGGCGGCCATTGTTCCCGGTTCGCCCCGCAACCGGAAAATAACCTTTCCCGAAGACCTTGCCGCGCCGGGAGCGGAACGGGACGGCGAAGGCGGCGTGCCCCGCGTGGGAACCGGGCGGGACATCCATCCCCTGGTTGCCGGGCGGCGCTTTCTGCTCGGCGGCGTCGTGATCCCGTTCACGCGGGGCGAAGCGGGCCATTCAGACGGGGACGCGCTTACCCACGCCGTCATCGACGCGCTCCTCGGCGCGGCGGCCGCGGGCGACATCGGCGAACTGTTTCCGGACCGGGACGCGCGTTACCGGGACGCGGACTCCATGGAACTGCTCAAAACGGCCTGGCGCGCCGTGCGCGCGCGGGGGTTCACGCTGGGCAATCTTGACTGCGTGGTCATCTGCGAAGCGCCGAAAATTCTCCCCTGGCGGGAACACATACGCGCGTCCCTCGCCCTGGCGCTGGAGACGGACGCGGCGCGCATCTTTGTCAAGGGAAAAACGAACGAAGGCTTTGGCCAAACCGGGCAGGGCCGCGCGGTAGAAACGCTGGCGACAGCGTTACTGTTTGCGAAAAATTCATAATGAAGGGGAATCATGAAAACCACCGCATGGGACCGTATTTTTGCCGCGCTTGAAAAATGGCGCGCAGCGTGGCTCGCGGAACACGATGACGGAGAGGACCCCGCCGTAAGCACCATCGCCGAACACTACCACGAAGACCCCTGGGCGGTGCTCGCCTCAACCATCCTCAGCCTCCGTACCAAGGATGACACCACACTTGCCGCGTCCCGGCGGCTCCTTGAAAAATACCCGGACATGAAAAGCCTTGCTGAGCGGCCGGCGGCGGAAATCGCGGACATTATCTACCCCGTTGGTTTTTACCGGACCAAGGCGGAAAGTCTCAAAAAAATCGCGGACATTCTTATCGCGGAATACCGGGGCCGCGTCCCTCAGGATATGGACGCTCTGCTCGCGCTTCCGGGCGTGGGAAGAAAAACCGCGAATCTGGTACTGTCAGAAGCCTTCCAAATTGATGCCATTTGTGTTGATGTCCACGTGCACCGCATCTCAAACCGCGCGGGCTGGCTCGGCGAAACCGGTACGGCCACGCCGGAAGAAACGGAAATGACCCTGCGGGAACTGCTGCCCCGGAAGTACTGGCAGCGGATCAATAAACTGCTCGTATTTTACGGACAGCAGCTCTGCCGCCCCACAAGCCCCTGGTGTTCCCGCTGTGTGATGACGGCCCACTGCGAACGGCGCGGCGTAACGCGGAGCCGGTAGCCTCTGCCGGACGCCGCCGGC
>JAITGJ010000174.1 GCA_031280705.1 Spirochaetaceae bacterium | reverse complement strand
AATTATCGGTAGGCTTTTTTGGCGCTGCCGGTACATTCAAGATGGAACAAACCGGCTCCCCAAGCCAGGAGGGCGATATATCCTTGACGGGGCTTGATATTGGCCTGTTGGGAAAATATCCCTTTGCCGTCAACGAAAAGCTTTCGGTATTCCCCCTTTTGGGCATTAGCTACCGGATTATGCTTGCCGTAAAAGATCAGGCTGGGAACGCAATGGGTAATTCCGCCGGGGATTTTAGTGCGCTATGGTTTAGAGCCGGCGGCGGTTTGGATCTTTCTTTCACCGATCATCTTTATGTGCGCGGGGGACTCCTGTATGGGTTACGGCTTGCAAATAAATTTGAAAGTGATACGGTTGACTCATTGTCAGGTGCGGATGCGAACACCTTACTTGGGCATGGCCTTGAGGTAAGGATTGCCGTGGGGTACCGGTTCTAAAATTTCCGCCGGTAACACAAAAAACATCCGGCGCCGCATTGAGCGATACGCATGTATCGAGCAATGTGGCGCCGGGATTTTTTTCGAGGGGGCAAGGTCCGCCAATTCCGGCGCTCATGCGCCGGGGCTGCCTCCCGCCGCTTAAAAAATGGCAAGCCCGAATTGCGCCCACCGTTCCTTAATGGCCGCAATTAATCACGCTGCGGATGCAGCGCGAATTTCGATTGTAGACGTAATATGATATGCGGCGTTCACCTTGTCAGCCGGGCGCTGGACCGCCGGGCGTTGGGAGGGGGCAGGGGGATCAGCGGGAGGCGTCCAGACGGCTTTGGCGATACCCGCGTTTCGGGTGGAGCGGCTTGAAAGGATCCCGGCCGGCCGGGTGGCCCGGCCATACGGACCGGCTCTGCGGGACTTTCACGTACTATTTTTCTTGACAATTCGCCAAAAGCCCTCCACAATAACAGGGGAAAAATCCCAAAGGAGCGCCGTTCATGAGTTACACTAGCGAGCAAATCAGAAATATCGTCATTGCCGGACACGGCGGGTCTGGCAAAACAACCCTGTTTGAGCATCTGCTCTTTACCGCCGGAGCCATCCCCCGGGCGGAAACCGCCGATTCGGGGAAAACCACCGCGGATTTTACGTCCGAGGAAATTGAGCGGAAAATTTCCGTTCACGCGGCGCTGGCCCATGTTGAACGGAACGGGAAAAAAATCAATGTGTTCGATACCCCCGGCTCGCCGGACTTTATCGGCGATGTGATCCTCAGTTTCCGGGCCGCGGAATTCGCCCTCCTCGCCGTGGACGGGCGCACCGGCGTTCAGATTGAGACCATCAAACTGTGGCGGAATCTCGAAAGCCGTGGAAAGCCGCGCGGGTTCTTTATTACCCGGCTTGATGATGAGCGCGCGGATTTCACGAAAGCGCTTGAGGATATCAAGGCGAAATTCAAGGTGGAGCCGGTGGCCCTTACCCTGCCCATCGGCGCGGGTTCTTCGTACCAGGGCGTCATCGACGTGCTTTCCGGCAGGGCTTTTCTGGTGCAGGGCGACGGTTCGGTTCCGGAAAAGGAAGGTCCCGTGCCCGCGGACTACGAAAAAGCCGCCGCGGGCGCCCGGGAAAAATTGATCGAAGCCGCCGCGGAGGGAGACGACGCCCTCATGGAAAAGTACCTTGAATCCGGGGAACTCGACACGGCGGAAATCCATGCGGGCCTGATTAAGGCGCTCGCGGCCCACGCGGTATTCCCCGTCTTTGCCGGGACCGCGGTAAAAAATTCAGGTCTGCTCCCCTTCCTGGATTTTGCGGCGGACATTGCCCCCGCGCCGGAAACGGCAAAGGACGTGGGGCTTAACGCGGAAAACGCCCCGGTGGACATTCCGCTGGACGGGCAAAAAACCCTCGCGGCGCTGGTCATTAAAACCACATACGATCAGTTTTCGGGAAAACTTTCCTGGATTAAGGTGATTCAGGGAAAACTTTCCGCCGATTCCGAGGCGATAAACGTTACCGAAAATAAAAAGGAGCGCATCGGAAAGCTCTACATCTGCCTGGGCAAAAAACTTGAGGAAGTGCGGGAACTGTGCGCGGGCGATGTGGGCATTATCGCAAAATCCGCCACGCTTAAAACCAACGATACCCTTACGGCGGGCGATACGTCGATCCGCTTCCTGCCGCTCCGCCTCCCCGAACCGGTGCACGCGGTCGCGGTAAACGCCGCGGCGAAAAAGGACGATGACAAGCTGGGCGAAAACCTGATCCGCGCGGCTGAAGAGGACCGGACCTTCCGCTATTCCTTTAACGCGGAAACCAAAGAAACGGTTATTTCCGGCATGGGGGAACTTCAGGTAAATATCATTCTGGAAAAAATAAAACAGAACCAGAAGATCGAGGTGGAAACCCACGTTCCCCGGGTGGCGTACCGGGAGACGATCACCAAAAAGGCCGGCGCGGAGTATACCCACAAAAAACAGACCGGCGGCCACGGCCAGTATGGCCGCGTGGCGCTGGAAATCGCGCCGCTTCCCCGGGGGGAGAACTATCAGTTTATCAATGCGGTTTTTGGCGGGGCCATTTCAAAGGGCTATATTCCCGGCGTCGAGAAGGGCGTTCTAGAGGGTATGGCCGCGGGCACGATGGCGGGCTATCCGGTGGTTGATGTTGAGGTAAAGGTTGTTGACGGCAAGGAGCATCCCGTCGATTCATCGGAACTGGCCTTCAAGCTGGCCGCGCGAAACGCCTTCCGGGAATCCATGCGCCAGGCCGCGCCGGTACTGCTTGAACCCATCATGAACCTTACGGTATTTGTGGAAGACAAGTATCTGGGTGATGTGATGAGCGATCTTTCCGGCAAGCGGGGGAAAATTCTGGGGCAGGATTCGGCGGGCGGCATCGACGAAATCCGCGCCCAGGTGCCGCAGGCGGAATTACTGCGTTACTCCATCGACCTCCGTTCCATTACTTCGGGCACCGGGTCGTTCAACGTGGAGTTTGATCACTACGCGCCGGTTTCAGGACGCATCGCGGAGGATGTAATCAAAGCCGCCGCAGCGTTCCGTGTCGCCGAAACCGAGGAATAGCGCCGCGGGTCAACGCTGCCCATTGGGGAAATAAAGAAGGCCGCCCGCAGGGGCGGCCTTCGTGATCACGCGGCCCGCTCGTTGTCGTAGAATTCCCGCGAATAGCAGTACAACTCAAACGCGGCGTCCCAGGTATCCTCCGGGCTCCCGCCGCCCGCGAAGGAATACGAACCGCCCTTTTGCCCGTAAAGGTCCACGGTTTTACGGATCGCGCTGATCCGTTCCTCCCGGCTTACCGGCGCGCCCATTTCGATGCCCTCGGTAAAACAGCAAAAGCCGATTTTATCGCCCGATTCCCGCTTCATTTTGGGAATGTCGTTTGCGCGGCGCTGGAGCTGGAGCAGATCGATGTGCATGTCGATCATATAGGGCAGAAAACGGGTAATCGCCCCGCAGGAGTGAAGCTCGAAGTACACGCCCCGGTCTTTGATGTGGCTCACGATTTTCCGTGTGGGTTCAAGCACCATCGTTTCCATCATTTTTTCCGAAAAGAACGTGTCCCGCTCGGTGCCCCAGTCATCGTGATACGTTACGAGGTTGACGGGGTAATGCTCCGCGATAATGTCAAACTGCTCGATTTCCCATTCGGCAAACCGGTCAAAAAAGGCGCGGCAGGCTTCCGGCTCTTCCGCCAGGGCGATCATCGCCTCGGTGTAGCCGCCCAGCAGGGCCACAAAACGTTCGGTACAGCCCTGCCCGATGTTGATGTGGAGCACTTTGCCGGGATCGTAGCGGTTTTTCATAAAGTCATCGGCCTTTGATTTCCAGTCCAGCGCGCGAAGATTGGGAAACTCCACCACCTGTTCCCACCGGGTGATGTCTTCAAGAACGGTTTTCCCTTCGGGATCCAGCATGGGACCGCCCGCTTCGGGCACAAAGAGCCACTGACAGCCCCAGTCGTCCCGGAAAATCGAACGCTCCCGCGCGCCCCAGGGACCCGCGCCTCCCGCGCCGGGCGGAACAACCGGGCCGGTAAGAAAGCCGGACATAAAGGCGTCAAAGTCAAGGCTGGAATTGGGCATCCAGTACGGGGTTTTCCGTTCCACGGAAAGTTTGAAATTTTCCAGCGGGGTTACCGGATAATCGGGAACGGGCATGGTGAGGGCCCCCGGCCCAAATATCATCGAAATTTCCTTTGTTTTTACCGAGGGGTCGTTGAACGGGGGACGTGGATAGTGCGCCATAGTTTTCTCCTTATACAGTGGTTTGTTTGGGAAGGCCCGAAACCGCCGCTCCGGAACCTTCCGCAAAAGTTATTGTACACCCGTTTTTTCCGGCGCGGGAAAAAATTCCGCCCGCCACCGGACGGCCCAAAAAAACGCTTGACGGCCCTCCAAATCGTGGTAAAATCTTTCTTGAAGAAACGCGCTCTCTTTAGTTTAAGGAGAAACCGGCTTTGCCGCGTCCGTGGTAAAGCGTCAATCATGAGGAGGAACTGATGCCCAAACTTACCCCGAAAGAGAATTATCTCAGGCTTGCGAAGGGTGAACTGCCCGAATGGATCCCCGGCGGGATGCCCTACAAGGATCACGGCTTTCCGAACGCCATGGCCGGGCCCCTGACCATGTGGGTTGGCCAGTCGGAGCTCAGGCCCCAGTGGAGCCAGCCCAAAGGCTACTGGAAAGACCTGTGGGGCGCCAACTATGTATGGCCCGAGGGCGATATGGCCGGGCTGCCCGATCCCAATGACTTTGCCTTAAAGGACATTACCAAATGGCGGGACATAATTAAAGCGCCGCCCGTGCCCGCCTTTGACTGGGAAGCCATGGCAAAACAGGAACTGGCCCCCTTTAACCGGGAGCAGACGGCCATTTCCATCGCGCTCGGGTTCCAGCCCTTTCAGCAGATCGTGGCTCTGATGGGTTTTAACGAAACCCTTATCGCCCTGTACGAGGAGCCTGAACTGGTCAAGGAAATGCTCAATTATATGGCGGACTGGTATGTGCCCATCATTCAAAAGATCGTGGACCATTACCGGCCCGATATGTGCGCCATTGCCGACGATACCGCCGCGAAAGATTTCCCCTTCTTTTCCCCGGAAATCTACGAGGATATTTTCAAACCGATCTACACGCGGGTTTCAAAACCCGTAACCGAAACCGGCGCGCCCATTGACTTCCACAACTGCGGAAAATGCGAGGCGTTTGTGGGGCACATGATCGATTTTGGCGTGCGCTACTGGAACCCCGCCCAGTCGGAAAATGATCTTGACGGTCTCAAGAAAAAATACGGCAACAAGATCGCCATCTGCGGCGGCTGGGACACCAAACTGCCCATCACCGCGACAGAAGAACAGTCCCGCGAAGCGGTCCGCGCATACATCGACCGGTTTGCGCCGGGCGGCGGTTTTGTGTATTCCGCCTTTGTGGGGACCTTCAGTTTTGGGAAGGAACTTTCGGAAGAAGAAAAGAAAGAGCAGGAATTCTGGCAGCGGATCAACGGCTGGATGGCTGACGAACTGTACGAGTACGGCTCCAACTATTACGACAAGCATTAAACGCGCCGCGCTGTCCGGTCCTGCCGGACAGCGTTTTTTTTGTGCGGTCTTCGGCGCGGTTTGCCCGTTTTTGGACGAAAGGGCGCGCTGTCTTTTTCATGTTCATCTAACTTTGGGCTTGATTTTCCGGGCCGTACGGTGTATCATAACGCAGCCGCGTTAATTCGCAAAGTAACCGGCTTTGTGAACAGACTCGAATTCAATTTGTTTTTTATGGAGGGAAAAAATGGATGCGAAAGAAATTCTTGCAAAATTAACGCTTGAAGAAAAAGCGTCGCTCTGTTCGGGGGCCAATTTTTGGTACCTCAAGGGTATCCCGCGCGTGGGGCTTCCTTCCATCATGGTAACGGACGGCCCGCACGGGCTCAGAAAACAGGCGGGGAGCGCGGATCATCTGGGGATCAGCGAAAGTGTCCCGGCAACGTGTTTTCCCACCGCGGCCACCACGGCGTGCAGTTTTGACGAATCCCTGCTTGAAGAAGTGGGAGAAGCGCTGGGCGAAGAATGTCAGACAGAGCAGGTGGCGGTTATCCTGGGCCCCGGCGTAAACATCAAACGCAGTCCCCTCTGCGGGCGCAATTTTGAATACTTTAGCGAGGATCCGCTTTTGGGCGGACGCCTCGCGGGGGCCCTGATCCGCGGCGTGCAGAAACGCGGCGCGGGAACCTCCCTCAAACATTACATGGGGAACAACCAGGAAAAGGGCCGCATGTCCGCAAGCAGTGTGATCGATCCCCGCGCCTACCGGGAAATATACCTGGCCAGTTTTGAGGAAGCGGTAAAAACGGGCAAGCCCTGGACGCTTATGTGCTCCTATAACCGCGTCAACGGTACCTATGCAAGCGAACACCGGGAAATCCTTACTACGATTCTGCGGGACGAGTGGGGTTTCCGGGGCCTTGTCATGACGGACTGGGGCGCTGTCGTGGACCGCGTTGCCGGGGTACGGGCAGGGCTCGACCTTGAAATGCCCGGCTCAGGCGGCGTCAATGACGCGAAAATCGTGAGCGCCGTCAAAGACGGTTCTCTTGCACAGGGCGATCTTGACCGTACCGCGCTTTGTGTTATCGAACTCATCCTGAAAGCGGAAGCGGAGAAAAAGCCGGGATATACCTATGACGCGGCGGCCCATCATGCCCTCGCGCGGCGGGCCCAGGCGGAATCGGCGGTGCTTCTAAAAAATGATGATAACCTCCTTCCGCTGGAGAGCGGAAAATCGCTCGCCGTGATCGGGGCTTTTGCCAAAACGCCGCGCTATCAGGGCGCCGGTTCGAGCAAAATCAACCCGTCAAAAATGGAAAGCCTGATGGAAGCGCTGGAAGCGGCGGGCATTCACGCGGACTACGCACCGGGGTATTCCCTCGCGCCGGGCGCGGGGCCGGACAGCGCCCTGATTCAGGAAGCCGTTGAGGCGGCGAAGGGCAAAGACCTCGCGCTGGTCGTCGCCGGCCTCCCCGATGAGTACGAAAGTGAAGGCTTTGACCGCGTTTCCATGGATATGCCCCCGGCGCACAACCGCCTTATCGAGGAAGTGGCAAAGGTAAATCCCCGCGTTGCCGTTGTTTTACTGTTGGGTTCGCCGGTCATTACCCCCTGGGCAGGTCAGGTCAAGGCGATTCTCGCGGCGTATCTCGGCGGCCAGGCGGGCGGCGGCGGCATTGCCGATATTATCACCGGGCGGGTAAACCCGTCGGGGCATCTCGCGGAAACCTGGCCCGCCGCGCTGGAAGATAATCCTTCATATAACTACTTCCCCGGAACCGTCAAAACAGTGGAATACCGGGAAAGTATTTTTGTGGGGTACCGGTATTATAACCGCGCCCTGGCTGGCCCCCCCCCCCCCCCGGGGGGGGGGGGGGGGGGGGGTGGGGTAACCATGTTGTGTTTTGGCGGTTTGGCCGGAGGAGCGG
>JAITGJ010000105.1 GCA_031280705.1 Spirochaetaceae bacterium | reverse complement strand
AGCGGATTGGACGGTGGTCGAGTCCCGCCTTGGGTTTTGCGGCTATGCCTCAAAACCCAAGCTCAACATCTGCATGGATGCAGATGTTGAGCACGCCATTGACGGCGGGATGCGCGCATGGTAGAATATTTCGATAATTGGTAATGTCCGCATCATTTACGGGCATTTTCGGGAAAAAGGACCGTTTTCAGGGTTTTTTACAGGGGTCTCTCACCATGCCGTGTGCTGCAAAAGCCGTTTACCAGTGCCCCCTCCCCCCCAGTGCGCATATACGTGCGCGGGTAACATTTTTCCGCCCCGGCCCCGGGCGTTTCCCCGGCAAAAACGGCGCGGGGCCGCTTCCGTTTTTTGCGGCGCGTCATCCCGGACGCTTGTCCTTGTCTGTCCCCGGCGCTAGACTATTTTCACCCAAAATGAATAAAATTTTGAAACGAAGGAGGTATGGGCTGCCGGTTCTGCCAACAGTTTTCACGCGGCGTTAACAGGAACGATGCGGGTCCGGAAGAGGACCCGGCGCTTCGGGACGGTTCCGCGCGGCCGGCACAAAGCACAATGCTCAGAAAGTATCTCTACGATAACTTCATTATCATCATTTTTTTGATTACCAGCCTTATCATGGCGGGCATCGCTGTGTATACCACGACATTTATCTCTTCCCTTTCCGTTGATTTGCGGGACAATATTGCCCGGCGGCTGATCTACGCCGCCCGCGCCGCTTCCCGCCTGGTTACGGCGGATGAGCTTGCCGGGCTTGTTGTGCCAGAGGACATGGAAAAACCCCTCTACGGCACGGTCCGCAGCCGTCTCACCGCCTTTGCCACGGAGGCTGAGGTAACGTATGTGTATTTTACCCGGCCGCTTGCGAACGGCATGGCGCAGTACATTGCGGAAGGCTGGCCCGAAGCGGCGGAGGCGGAAAATTTGAGTTCCCCGCCCTATGAACCTGAACCCACGCTGCGGGAAGTTTTTGCCACCGGCGTTGCCAAAGTGGTGCAGTTGGGGGAGTATTCCCCCAACTACGACGGATTTCTCACGGCATACGCGCCGGTGTTTGACAAAAAAGGCCGGATAATCGCCGCCGCCGGCGTGGATATTTCCGACAGCGACATACTTTTTCTGCGCGATCATATCAACATCCTTACCATAATTATTTTTATTTCCATCGCGCTGGTAACCATGCTGGGAATTGCGAGCTTTTACATCAACAAAAGAAAACAGTATACGCTCCTTACCTGGATACAGGAACGCGACGCCGCCCGTGATCAGGCGGAACAGGCAAACAGCGCGAAGAGCCGTTTCCTCGCCAACATGAGCCACGAAATGCGCACGCCGCTCAACGCGATTATCGGACTTTCGGAACTGAGCCTTGGCTGGGAAGAGCCGCTGCCCGAAGCGGTGGGGGACAACCTCGAAAAAATATACAACTCCGGCATGACGCTCCTTGGAATTGTCAACAATCTGCTTGACATTTCGAAAATTGAATCGGGAAAGTTTGAGCTGGTCCCCGCCGAATACGATCTCCCGAGCCTCATCAACGATACGGTGAACCTGAACGTTGTCCGCATCGGGTCGAAGCCCATCTCGTTCAAAATACATCTGGACAAAAATCTGCCCTCGCGGCTTTACGGCGACGAACTGCGCATCAAGCAGATATTTAACAACCTGTTGAGCAATGCCTTCAAATATACCACGGAAGGTTTTGTAGTTTTGGAAATTGCCGCTGAAGCGGCAGAAGACGGCGCGGTGTGGCTCATTATCAGCGTGAAAGATTCCGGCATTGGCATCACGGCCGGGGATCAGGAAAAACTGTTTGATGATTTTAACCGGTTCGACCTTAAAAAGAACCGTTACCTTGAAGGAACCGGCCTTGGCCTCGCCCTGACCCGGAACATGGTAGAATTGATGAACGGCACGATTACGGTGGAAAGCGAGTACGGCACAGGGTCAACGTTTACCGCGCGGGTCCGGCAGATGTCCACCGGCGCGCCGCCCGTTGGCGAACGGGTGGCGGAAAACCTGATGAAGTTCCGCTATACCGCGCAAAAGCGCCGGGGAAACGCGGGGCTGTCGCGGATTTATCTTCCCTACGCCAGGGTCCTGGTGGTGGACGACGTGCCGATCAATCTTGATGTCGCAAAAGGAATGCTCCAGCCCTACGGGATGCGGATTGACTGCGTTTCGGGGGGCCGGGAGGCGATTGATCTTATCCGGGAACACAAGACGCACTATGACGCGATTTTTATGGATCACATGATGCCCGGCATGGACGGCGTTGAGGCGGTGCGGCTTATCCGGGAAATTGACGGCGGCTACGCGAAAAATATTCCCATCATTGTTTTGACGGCAAACGCCATTTCCGGCAACGAAGAAATGTTTTTGGGCTGCGGTTTTAATGATTTTCTTTCCAAACCCATTGATATTCTCCGCCTGGATGCCGTGATCCACCGCTGGGTACGCGACAAGTCCCGCGAAGCGGAAATGGAGGCGCCGGCGGAGGACCGCGTGGAAGCGGCGTCCCCCGTAAGCGCCGCGTCCCCCCTCCTCTCGTGGCGCATTGAGGGCCTGAACCTTCCCCGCGCGCTTGAACGGTTCAGCCGCAAGGAAACGGCCCTGGTAACGGCGCTCCGGTCCTGGGCGGTGCATATCCATACGCTGCTTGAAAATATGCGGCCCGTTCCCCGCCGCGGCGATGAGGAACAGCTCGCGCGGTACACGGTGGCTGTTCACAGCATCAAAGGGGCAAGTTACGGAATCTGCGCGGACGAGATTGGCAGCCAGGCTGCGGAACTGGAGCACGCGGCCCGCGTCAACGATTTTGCGTTTTTGGCCGCCCATTCGGACACGCTGGCTGCCGCCGCGGAAAAAACCGCGCGGGACCTTACCGCGTATCTTGACGCGAATGAGCGGAAAAAACCGAAGATGCCCGCTCCCGGCCCCGCGCTGCTTGCCGCGCTCAAGGAAGCCTCCGCCCTGTACCGGGTGGACGAAGTGGATCGCATCATGGAAAAACTTGAACAGTACGAATATGAAAGCCGGCAGGACCTGATTCTTTGGCTGCGGGACCGGGTGAATATGCTGGACTTTCAAAAAATAGCGGAAGAATTGTAACGGAGGTGGCTGCGATGGAAAACCGGCGTTACCGGATCATGCTGGTCGATGATGAGATGACGGAACTGAGCATCGGTAAAAATATGCTCAAAGATTGTTTTGAAGTTTTTCCGATCCCCTCGGGAGAACGGCTTTTTGAGGTGCTTGAACATGTGGAGGCGGATCTGATTCTCCTTGATGTGGTCATGCCGGACATGGACGGCTACGAAACACTGAAACGGATCAAGGCGAACCGGGCGCTTACGAATATTCCGGTCATTTTTGTTACGGCCCGGAACGATGAAGCGAGCGAAATGCAGGGTCTCGAACTGGGGGCCATTGATTATGTAACCAAGCCCTTTTCCGCGCCGCTTCTTATCAAGCGCCTGAAAAATCACCTGCTCCTGGCCGCGCAGAAAAAGGAACTGGAAAAGTACAATATCAGCCTCAAGGAACTGGTAAATGTGAAGGCGCGGCAGGTGGTCGATCTGCAAAACGCCGTGCTCAGTTCCATGGCGGATATGCTGGAAGCCCGGGACAGCGTTACCGGCAGCCACGTTGTCCGCACCCGGAAATATGTCGAACTGCTGGTGCAGCAGCTTATTGAAGACAACATTTACCGTGATGAAATTGTGGAGTGGGATTTGGACTTTTTCTTTCCTTCCGTGCAGCTTCACGATGTGGGCAAAATCATCATCAGCGACGCGATTTTGAACAAGCCCGGAAAACTTACCCCGGAAGAATTTTCCGAAATCAAAAAGCATACGATTGCGGGCGTTGACGCGCTTGAACGGATCGAGCAAAAAACAAATGAGCACTCGTTTCTGTACCACGCGAAAATATTCGCGGGATCGCACCACGAAAAATGGGACGGGACCGGCTACCCCGACGGGCTCAAGGGAGAAGAGATTCCGCTACAGGGCCGCCTCATGGCCATCGCCGATGTGTACGACGCCCTGATTTCAAGGCGGCCCTACAAAATGCCCCTGAGCAGCGAGGACGCGGAGCGCATCATTACCGAAGGCAAGGGCAGCGCTTTTGATCCGGCGCTTGTTGACGCCTTTCAAAAAGTAGTTGTCCAGTTCGCGGAAATTGCCCGCGTGTACCGCTGATAGAAAAGCCTCTCCCGGATGCCGCGCCGGTTTTTATATGCCGCCGTCCGCCCCGCGTGGACGGCGGCTATTTTCTCGCGCACCATGCCGCTGATGACTTCGGCGGAGTAGCCTTTCCGGTAAACGCAGGGTTTTACGGCAGAGCCGTAAAACCCAAGCCCAAACCGCGAAGCGGTTTGGGCTTGGCGGCAAATGTCCCCGGCAGCGGCCAAAGCGTCCAGCCATTCGGGCGGTAGGCTTAACGTGGAGGGCTTAGCGCGGTGGGCATTTCCGCGAGAACGGCGCCGGCCGGTTCCGCCGTGCCGCTGGGCCCCCGCCTCCCTACGGAGGCGGTTTATCCGCCCCTACCACCCCCGCGCCTGGCGGGTATATTCAAGGAGCACTCTGGCTGGGGTAAGATTCGGGTCGATCTGTAACGCGGCTTGATAATCCGCAATTGCCCGGTCATACATCCCTTTCATGCAATACGCATTGCCCCGGCCGACATAGTAAAGGGCATTATTGGGGTCCAGTCTAATTCCCTGGGTATAGTCCTCTATTGCCCGGTCGTACATCCCTTTCTTGTCATACGCCACGCCCCGGTTGTAATAGGCACGGGCATTATTGGGGTCCAGCCTAATCGACTGGTTGAAGTCCTCTATGGCCCGGTTGTAGTCGCCTTTGCTGTAATACGCCGCGCCCCGGTTGTGATAGACATCGGCATTATTGGGGTCAAGCCTAA
>JAITGJ010000029.1 GCA_031280705.1 Spirochaetaceae bacterium | reverse complement strand
TAGTATATGTCAAGAAAGTACAATGATCGAGGCGTTGCGGCGCGGAAGGGACCGCCCTACATTCGCTATTTGCGGACCCGTATCCGGAGATCAGCATACTGTCAACAACTTACGGAAGCACTGATTAAAACAAATTGTATGAAACAAACCACGGAAAAACGCGGAAGACACGCGGAATTGAGGTCTTTTTCCGTGGTTTTCCGCGCCTTCCGTGGTTTCAATGCGATTTAATCAGTCTTTCCTTAAGGGTATCCGGCGGGGGCGTTGCGGGGGGAACCCCCGCATGGGGGGTAGCGGAAGCCCGCAGGGCTGGAGCGAGGGGGGCTTGCCCCCCTTTAACTGTCCGCCAGTTCATGCAGAGAGTCGTAGGGGAGCAGCGCGCCCATGGTGGTGTCCACCGCTTCGCCTGAACCGCCAAAACGTACCGGCGCGCCGGGGGCCATGAACTCGCTTAATACCTGGCGGCAGGCGCCGCAGGGGCCAACCGGCCCGGCGGAATCCGGGGTGGAGATTGCCAGGGCGGTAAAGGCCCTTCTACCTTTGGCAACGCCCTGCAATACCGCGTTCCGCTCGGCGCAGATGGTGAGGCCGTAGGAGCGGTTCTCCACGTTGCAGCCTGAAAATACGGTTCCGTCATCGGCGAGCAGCGCCGCCCCCACCCGGAAATGTGAATAGGGCGCGTAGGCGGCGTCCGCGGCTCTCCGGGCCTCCGCGAACAGGGCGTCCATTTGTTCCTGACTAGTCATACAAGCCTCCATATAGTTATATTGTACAGGAGCGGAGGGCCTTGTGACACAGGAAAAGAAAAAAATCGCGCTCTATGCGGGCATCGCGTTTTTCGTTGTCCATTTTTTTGCCGCAGCCCGGCCCATCCCCCCTGAAACGATTCTCGTTCCCCGCTGGCTTGCCTCCCTGGAATCCGGCCGGCCGGTACGGGCCGGCGGCGGGGCCGAAGCGGGGGAGGGCGGCTTTGACCGGCTCATTCCCTTTATGCTGGGCGGGCGTTTCGGTTATGTGGACGCAGAGGGGCGGTTTTCGGTCAACCGGGTACAGAAGGATGAGGTGTACCTTTCCGAAAATCTCTGGGCGGAATATGAGCCGGAGCCCGCGCGTATTGAAATCCGTACCAGCCTTGACGAGGCGGCCCTTGCTATTGAAGACCCCCGGGGGTATCCCTGTTTTCTGGACGGGCGGATATTCCTCGCCGGCGCGGAGCAGAACGCCCTTACCGAGATTGATCCGGCGGGCAATACCCTGTGGACCTATGAATTCGCCGCGCCCCTCACCTGTATTGACGCGGCGGCGGGAATGGTGCTGACCGGCTCCATTGACGGCGTGGTGGAGGTGCTGGACCGCGCGGGAAAGCGGGTGTTCTTTTTTGAGCCGGGCGGTTCCCGTTACGCGGTGATAGCCGGGTGCGCCATTTCCCGGGACGGTTCGCGGCTGGGGATCATCTCCGGTATTGACGATCAGCGTTTTCTGCTGCTGGAGCGTTTCGGCGGGCCGGCAGGGGAATACAAGGTGATCTACCACGAATTTCTGGAAGACGGATTCAGGCGGCCGGTGCATATTTCCTTTATCGATGAGGACCGGTGGATCGTTTTTGAGCGGGAGGGGGGGGCCGGCGCGTATGAGTTAAGCTCCCGGCGGGGAACAAAAATAGCCCTGGAAGGCGAAATGGCCGCCATTGATCGCTCAGGCGGGCAGGGGCTTTTTTTCGCCCTGATGTCCCGGTCCGCGGAACGGAAGGAACTGGTGGGTATACGGCTGCCCGGCAGGGTTATTATGCGGGCGCCCTTTACCAGCGGCGGCGTTTTTCTGGACAGAACCGGTTCCCGGCTTATTGCCGGCGGCGGTTCCACGCTGGCCGCTTTTGATCTGGAGAAGAAATGATCATGGTACGGGAACATACCCGCGCTTGTGAGCGCGCAGGGGCGTGTGTAGCGTGCGCGCTGGCGCTGTTTGCGGGCCCCTTAGCCGCCATGGAGTGGCCCCGGACAGACGCGGTCATGGCCCGCAATTTCGGTTTTAACGACCGGGGCAGGCCGGTTCTGGGAACCGTTTTTGAGGGGGAAGGATCGGCGCTGGCCGCCGAGGAAGGGGAGCTTATCTTCTCCCGTTCCGGCGGGGAAACCGTTTCCCGCCTTCCTTCACCGCTGGGCGCGTGGGCCGCCCTGGATCACGGCGACGGCATCATCAGCATTTACAGCCGCGCCGGGGATGCGAGCCGCCCCCCGCTCCGGTTCCGGGTAGACCGGGGCGGTCCCGTCATACAGGCGGGAATTTCCGGCTGGTCCCGGCGAACGGGTTTTTACTTTATTCTTTACGACCGGAAGGAGCGGCGCTGGGTCAATCCTTCGATGGTCATCACCCCGTTCCCTGACACGCGGCAGCCGGCGATTCTGTCGGTGGATCTGCGTAGCGAAGGGGGGGCGCTTGTTCCCCGGGGCCAGACCCGGATGAGTCAGGGCCGCTATACCGTTTCGGTTGCCGCCTCCGATACCATGACGGGCCCGGAGGATCGGCCCCTCGCGCCCCACCGGATCATCTGTTCGGTGAACGGCGCCGAGATTGGCTCCCTGCGCTTCGAGGCCATTTCCGCCAGGGACGGAATACTCATGGTGTACCGTAACGGCCTCGAGCCGGCGGCGCGGGTCTACGCGCCTTTTCCCGCTTTTGAGGCGGGTGAGGTGTTTCTGACGCGGGGGCAGGCCAGCATGGAGATCATCGTGCAGGACATCGCCGGTAATTCCCGCAGCGTCCTTTCCCGCATGATCGTCGAATAAGGACGCAAGGGGCGCGTGCGCTAAAACGCGGCGCGTACAAGCAATGAAGCGAAAACAGCCGGTAAAGACCTGGTCTACCCCGGTCGCGGCGGAAGAACAGAGACCCATCCCCTGCGCCCTCTGCGGCGGCGGCCAATTTAAACCGGCCCTGTTATGCGAAGGTTTTTCCTATGTCCGCTGCCGCCGCTGCGGTCTTGTCCAGATGAACCCCCAGCCCGCCGGCGTAGCCCGCCGTTACCGGGACGCATACGGAGCGGATTACCTTTCCTACGAACTGGCGAATGAGGAGGCTTTTCTCGCGCTGCAGCTCCTTGCCCTTAAGGACGCGGGTTTTGACGCGCTGGAAAAGGAGCTTACAGAAAGAGTCATCGCGCCCCATGGGGGCGCGCCGGCCCATAGGGGCGCGCCGTCTTTGCAGGGTACGCCGCTCCGTAAGAGTGCGCCGCCGCCCCATGTACTAGACGTGGGCTGCGCTACCGGAGCCCTGCTGCTCCGCCTGCGGGACCGGGGCTGGCGCGTAACGGGGGTGGAAATATCGCCGTCCGCCGAATACGCCCGCGGAGAACGCCTGCTTGACGTGCGGAGCCTGCCCCTTGAGGAGAATCATTTTCCCGGCGAAAGTTTCGACCTGATCCTCGCCTCTCATTTGATAGAGCACCTCAATGATCCCGGCTCTTTTGTCCGGGAGGCGCGCCGGCTGCTCCGTCCCGGCGGCCGCTTCCTCGTTACCACCCCGAACATAGCGGGTTTCCAGGCGCGGCTTTTTGGCGGCCGCTGGAGATCGGCGATTTTTGATCACCTCTACCTTTTTTCGATCCGCACCCTGAAAGCCATGCTTTCAGGCGCGGGCTTTGCCATTGAGGGAGTGTACACCTGGGGAGGAATAGCCGCCGGCGCGGCCCCGTCCTGGCTCAAAAGAATCGCCGACCGGGCGGTGAAGCCCCTCCGCCTGGGCGACGTGATGCTGATCCGCTGCC
>JAITGJ010000289.1 GCA_031280705.1 Spirochaetaceae bacterium | reverse complement strand
ACAAAGTCGGTTACTTTGCGGACAGACCTTGCATTTTCTTAGCCTTTAGGCTGCGAAAATGCGATTTTCAAGGAAGTCTGTCTATAATGTGTCCACATTATAGACAGACTCTAATTATTATGCTCCGCCAGAGGGCGGGATTTTGCGGAGGGTATGTACAAAACTCCCGTCCCGGAAGCGTTACGATCCTTGCTATGGCGAAAAATAACTTGACCGGCGCCAATATTGCCGCTCTGTCAGGCCTAAACCCCAGAACGGCGCGGCGCTGGGTGGAATCCGCTCACCACAAAGGGGCGCAGCCCATGCCTTGGGCAGTCTGGATTTTGATATTGATATTGACCGGAAAGTAACGCCCGGAAGCCGTGTCCGGCCAGATTAGCGCGTGGAAAAAAGAACAGGCGTGGCTGAATGAATGGGGAAAGGCCGGGCGGCGCACAACCAAAAGACGTGTCGAAGGGGCCGGTGCTTCGATATGGCCAAAACCCGTTGGGTTTGGCCATATCGAAGGGCAGGGCTTGGAGACGGCCGAAAAAAAGCGCGTTTTTTTGGCCGGCTCGCTATTTTTTCCGGCCCGCCTCGCGGACGCCGTTGGAAATGCGCGTCTGGATGTCCCCCAGCGCGGCACGGGCGGCGCGGCCCTGCTCAACCGCTTCCCGGGGACGTCCGGCGTTAACGGCGGTTTCGGCCTGATTAACCTGGGTGCGGGCCCGCCCCAGATCGTTTGACAGCGCGGGAAAATCAAGCTGAACGTTCGGTACGCTTTGCGCGCTGGTTAGGGCGTTTTCCGTCTCCGTGAGCGTACCGCGGAGGCTTCCCACGAGTGAAGCGGCTTCTTCCTGGGCGCGGGCCGCGCCCGCGCGGCCATCGGCAACGGCCCGGTCAGCGGCGGCGACCACTTCGGCGGCGGCGGTTTTGGCGGCGTCATAGCGTTTCGCGCGGGCTTCCGTCCGCATACGGGCGGCGGCGTCCCGTGCGCGGACCAGCGCGCTTTCCGCATAGGCTGCGGCGTTGGCGTCGTTTTCCGCCCGTGTGAGCGCGGCCTCGGCGGCTTCCATCTCAGCGGTGGGCGGCTTGGCGCAGCCCGCCAGTACAAAACCCAAAACGATCAGGGGGATCATGGGCAAAGCCGGTCTTTTCATCGGTTCTCCTTGACAAAAAAATGGCGTCTGTTCACCCGTGGGGACGGACAGAAAATAAAACGGCATGAGGGCCTTTTTAAGGTACGGAAACACGTGTTTTCGGTACGGGTAAAGGCGGCGAAACCCGTTTCCAAAGGCGGATTTCCCCTCAATCCCAACGGCCCAAAAACACACGGCGTTCAGCCGGATTTATGGGCAGTTCTTTTAAAAGTATAATGCACTTCACGGCATAAAAACAGCGTTTTCTTTTGATCAGCGGGCCTTTTCCTGTTCTGTTTCAGACCGATAACGCCGCGCGAAAACAGCGAACGGAGCGGGCCCGGCTAGTGTACGCTCTTTTGCAGTTCTTCCGCAATAGCCGCCCGCACTTTTTCCGCAACCGCGCGCCGCCGGTCTTCCACCGCAAAGTCTGTAACCACGATCGCCGGGAGGTACGTAATGCTGAGATGAGTAGTCTGTAGAAGGCCGGTTTTTTCAAATGTCTCATAACTTCCCGTAATGGCCACCGGAACAATGGGCGATCCCGACTGGGTGGCGAGTTTGAAAGACCCCTGATGAAACGGCAGAAGCCCTTCCCCCCGGGAACGGTGTCCTTCGGGGAAAATAATCATGGCCGCCCCGTTCTCTATCCGCCTGACGCCGGTCTTGATGGTTCCTACCGCCTTGCGCACATTTTTTCTGTCAAGGAACAGGCCGCCCAAAAGCAGAATCCAGATATTCAGGAGGGGGATGAACGACAATTCCTTTTTTGCGATAAAGCCGGCGGGCCGTCCGGTAGTCGCAAGCAGCAGCGGGATGTCAACGATGCTTCCGTGATTGCTCGCAAAACAGACGCCGCCCGTGCGGGGAATGTTTTCCCTGCCCGCGACCATAAATTTACAGCCCGCGATCCAAATGAGCAGCTTTGCCCACGCCTGAGCAAGGCGGTACACCACTATGGACACCGGCTTTCGCAGTCCCAGAACGCGCAGTACGGCAAACAGAAGCCCTGGAATAATAAGTATGATCATCATGATGCTGATGATAAAAAATACAAACGCTGTTCTTAAATGAGCCATATTTCCTCCTTCATGCCGTCCGGTGTATTGCCCGGCGGGACCTGCCCCAAGAGCCTGTTCAACAACTCTATTGTATCATAGTTTCCATAAATCCGCCCGTTTTGTGAAGCGTGTCCGGAAGGCCCGTACCATATCCCGCGCGGAGCCGTCATACCCGCTTCAGCCGGCGTTTTCGGAAATCTCCGCCGCCGCGCCGGTCATTTCAACCGCGCGCCCGGTACGGAGATAATAGAGCCAGACGCGGCAGTCTTTTTGGCGGAGTTCCCTGGCGGCGCGGTAATAAAACGCCATCTGGAAAACATGCTCCGCGGGGTTTTCGCGGCTGTCGGTTTTGAAATCAGCGACATAGACCGTGCTTTCATCTTCAAACAGTAAATCGATCACGCCGTCAATAAAGAGGCTCCCGCCGTCTCGTGTTTTCTCAAGCATCTTGAATGGATATTCGGTTTTCCGGAGCACGGCGGAAGCGGCTTTGTGTCCCAGCGGAGAACGCAAAAAACGCTTTGCAAGCTCTACGCCCGCGCGGAGTACGGTTTCACTTTCTCCGGGAGTGAGCGCACCGCCTTCTCCCGGCGGAATTGCCGGCTCGGCGCCGTCAAGCAGATCTTTTGCGCAGGCATGGGCAATGACGCCAAAACGTGCGGCGGTAAAAATTTCCCCGCCGTCTTTTTTTTTGTGGCGGGCAAGAATCGCGTCTATTTTTTCAAAAATATCGTCCGCCCCTTCGCCGGAATTTTCGCTGTCATGCCGGAATACAGCCTTTATTGACGCGCCCGCCGCTTCGTCCCGGAAGGAAACGGGCGTCCGGCGGGGATTTTCCGGACGCGGCGTATCGAGAATGGCTGCCTGTTCGTAAAACGGCGCGGCGCGGCGGATAAAACGGGACATTCCTTCCGCACTATTGTGAAACAGCCCGGGGCCGCTCCCGGCCGTGCGGATATCGCGGTCCGTCAGAACAGGAATACTTTCCACCGCGAAAATTTGTTCGCCGGGCGGATCGTTTTTTTCCGGCAGGCGGGCGGCCAGCGCGGGAAGGATAAGGCCGAAAAGCGTGCCATTATTGATAATGGAATCGCCGGGAAGGTTGTTTGTTTCCGCTTCCTTTTCCTGTTTTTCGCATTTTTCCTGAACCGCCGCGCAAAGCCGCTCCGGCAGATTTTCTGTTGTCGTAATCGTTTCGTTCCGGCCCAGCGGAAACGATCCGGAAAGGTACAATTCCCGTTCAGCGCGGGTCATGGCAACGTAGAGCAGGCGGCGGAGTTCCGCGGTTTCCTTTTTCCGTTCCTCCGCGAGGGATTTTTCATAAAAATAATTCCGTTTTATTTTTACCCGCCCGGCGCATTCGGGCGGAAGGGGCGGGCTCAGGGCAAGTCCGCCTTCCGCCGTTTCATATACATCGCCTTCAATGCCGCCCGTGCGGCTCCGGTTCCCGCAGCACACCAGAAACACTACCGGAAATTCGAGGCCCTTGCTTTTGTGAATGGTCATAAGATGTACCGCGCCGGAACGTTCGAGCGGAATGTTTTCAAACTCAAGCGTGCCGCCGCCGTCCCGCAGGCCCAACAGTGATCCGGTAAAGCCGGCAAGACTCATGCCGCTGCTGTCCGCCTGAACCGCCATGGAAAAAAGATAATCGTAAAGTTCACGGTAACTTTCCGTTTCCGGATGCCATTCGGTTTCGTAACGGTAGCCGGAGTCGTACCAGAGCCAGGAAAGCAGGGCGGCAATGGTTTCGGTTTCCGCTTTTTTCCGCAGCTCACGGTAGAGGTTCCGGGCATTGATAAAACGCTCCCGGTCAGTCCCGTTGAGCAATGGCAGTGTTGCGTCAGAAAAGGGCAGCAGCGTTTCTGCCGATGTTCCGGCCTGTTCCCGTTCCCGGTTGAACTCCGCAACGGCTTCCGCCATTCCGCCGGGGGAAAGAGACGCAAAAGGAGAGCGCAGCATAACTGCGTATGCTTCCGTATCCAGGGGCCAGGCGGCCAGGCGGAGCGGCGCAAGCAGATCGTTCACCGGTGCATCGGCAAAAACCCCCGTAAGTCCTTCCGCTGCATAGGGAATGCCGCGAAGATTAAGATGTTTTTCAAAAAAGCGCTGGGGACTATGCGAACGAAAAAGGACGGCAATATCACCGGGCGCGTACCGCGCGGCGCCCGCTTCATTTTTTTGATTCAGCAGTTCCTCTATTTTTCCCGCGACAAAAACCGCTTCATTTTCCGCGCCGTTAAGTTCTTCACCGGCATCATCAGGGGCTTCGCCGTCTCCGTCCGTCCCGGCGGGACGGGCTGCGTCAAGCACATACACGGCGAACCGCCCCGGTACGCCGTCCGTTTTTTTCGCGTATTCTTCAGCGGGAGGCGCGCGGAGCGGCGTGTAGGCCGCCTCGAACGGCGGTAGTGGATTGTCCGCCCGGGGAGAAACAAAAACTCCGGGAAACGCGCCTCTGTCCGGCGCGCCGTCCGTTTCCGCGCTGTTTCCGCCAAAGAGGGCATTAAAAACGCCGATTAGAGCGGGCGCTGAACGGTAATTGGTTCTCAGGGACAGGCTTTCTCCGGCAAGCTCACCGCTCAGTTTCCTGAACACCGAGACATCCGCGCCCCGGAAACGGTAGATGGACTGTTTTTCATCGCCAACAAAAAAAAGTTTTTCAGCTTCAATGGCGGATGTACCGGGTATGCCGGTAGTATTTCTGTCTTGCTTTTCCGCAAGGAGGAAAAGCAGCTCTTTTTGCAGTTCATTGTTGTCCTGAAATTCATCGATCATGATCGCGTCAAACGCGGCCTTTTCCGCGCTCCTGACATCGGGATGATCGCGCAGTATGGCGCGGGCGAGGCGGGCGGTATCGCTAAAGCCCAGGATTTTTTCCCGGCGTTTTTCGGCAAGCCAGTTTTCCTGAAATTCCCCAAGGAGCCGCATGAGGGAAAAAATAGTTCCTGCCTGTGCGGAGAATACCGCAATGGAAGAAAAATTATTCGTTTCTTCACGAAGTTTCCGGATGGCCAGCTTTGCGGGACTGTCCTTCTTTCCCTTTTGGATACCGATCCAGGCAAGACTGTCCACAAAATTGAGGCACGCAAGCAGTTCTTGGCGCAGGGGGTGGGCTTCCGCGATGCGCACTTCTTCCGCGCCGGGAGCGGATAAAATACAGGCAAAATAGTTTTCAAGTCCGCTTTGCGAAGGAATTACTATTTCGCCGTCCAGAAAAGGTTTCATTGCGGGGGAGACTATTCCGGTAAAGGCATCGCCGGGTGCGTCCGCCAGAGCGCGGGCAAGTTCGTCAAGGATATTCCCCACATAATCGCTGCTTTTCCCCCACTCCGGAAGGATAATCCGGCACTGTTTTTTCATTTCTTCCGCAAAGCCGGGCGGCGCGTCAATGGCTCCATATTTCCACACCGTTTCCGCAAACAGCCCTGAGGCTATTTCTTCCGGGCGTTTTTGTCCGTAAAGCCGCTGTATTGCCGGATGATTTTCCCGTGCGACCAGAAAAGGCAGTGCGGTCCGCACGGCGAGGGACCGGCATTTTTCATCATCGATCAGAAAATCAGGCGCAATGCCGTAGCGCACCGCCGCCTGGCGGGCAATGGAACTGCCGTAGGAATCCAGGGTTTGAATCCGTGCACGGAAAAAATCACGTACCGCGTTCCGCGCACGTTCCTGCCGCGTTCCCGCTGCTTCCGCCGCGATGCGTGACAGCACCGCATGAATACGGCGGTACATTTCCGCCGCGGCTTTTCGCGTAAAAGTGAGGGTAAGGATCCGGTCAACCGTAATTCCTTCTTCCGTAACAAGATGCGCGTATCGGCTTGCCAGTACCGATGTCTTCCCCGATCCCGCTCCCGCGGTAACCACGGTATTTTTCCTGCTTTTTACTGCGGCTTCCTGTTCACGGTTTAGTTGTATCCCGGTCATTTCTTCCCTCCGCCGCCCAAAAAATGATCGCCGCCGACAGCGTATACGGTCCGGCAAATTAACCGGAAAGCGCATGAATGGCAGGAACGTTCGCGGACACCGGTCGTATTAAATACGCCGTTTTTTATGCCGGACGCAAATCGCGCGGCCTTTTCCCGGAATTCCGCCATTACCGCGGCATAGCGTTCCGGTTCAGCGGCAGGGATAAACCGGTCGCCCAATCGGTAGGGATACTGTTTTCCGGTGCGGGCGTCGGTAACCGTTCCAAAAACGGCCTCTGGTTTTGCGTCGAGGATGCTGAAAAAAACCGCCGTATCAACTTTGCCGCCGCCGTCTTTTTCCGCAAGCGTGATATACACGGGAAGCTGAAAATCCTCAAGGCCGTTTTCTCCCCGGCCCTGGGCCCCGTCAAGGCGGGGGAGCCGCTTGAGCTTGAAGTCCACAATGGCCCGCGCCCCTGACAGCGGCGCATCATCACGGCAGTCTTCAAGCAGACAGTCGATCTTTCCCAAAAGACAGTATTCCGCTTCTTCGGCGGATAGTTCAATTTCGCTTCCCAGAACACGAAAACCGCCGAAACAGGCGATAAATTTTTCAAGCAGTATTTGTACCGCTTCTGTTATGGTTTTTTGTTCCGCGCGAAGGAGCCGCGCCGTGAGGGCGCTTACGCTGCCGCCGGACAAAAAGGGAAGCGCGGAAAACACTGCGGCCGCCTCTTCGGCGAGTAATGTGCGGTATGCGGGCACAAGGCCGCCCGCCGCCTGCCCGGCGAGTACGCCGCCGTCTATCCGTTTTACGCTGCGAAAAAAACCTTCCAGAATGGCGTGGTACATGATGCCCGCCGTATTTTCCGCCATGAGCGATGTTTCCATGCGGACATTTTCAAGGCGGAGTATCCGCTCAAAAAGCCAAAAAAGGCCGCAAAAGTGCCATGATTTCAATGCGGTAGCGGATATTCGCGCCTTGCCCGTTTCAGTTTCATGGCGGTGTGCAATAAGGGACCGAAGCGCCGGGCCTGCGGTAAAAGGCGCGCTATTCTCCGCCGCCCCGCGCCGGGCGCGCCACGCGTCAAAACCCGCCGCCTGTACCCGGTGAAGATGCCGCCGCGCGGCATTGTTTTTGCCCCCCGCGTCAGGACTGTTTTCCGGCGCGGAGCGGCCCGCTTCTTCAAGATGGCGCCGCTCGGAGCGGAACAGGTCTTCGGCAAAAAGTTCTCCCGTCTCCGCCGTGTTCTCCGGTCCGCCGCCGATGCCAAGGAGCGGGTGGGGAATCGCGTAACCGGAAAAAGTTTCTTCGGCACAGAAAAATGCCGCGGGCAGTTCTGAATTATGCCGGTGCAGCCTGATAAAAATTTCGGAAGCGTCTTCGTCTCCGATGCCAAGGCTTTCCCGCCGCGCACGCGGCAGAAAATGGAGGCGAGAAAAAACAGCCGAACAGTTTTCCTGCGTCGCGCCTAAAATAATGTGGCAGGAAAAAGGTACAGGCGCGGCGGTACGGTAGGGGAGCAGGCTGACTCCCGCGCTTTCTTCGCGGGGGAGATACAGCGTTTCTGCAAGGTGTTCCGTAAACAGGGAACAGGGAGCAGGTATCTTTATGTCCGGGCAGATCTTTTCAATATCGGCAAGGCTGTGCAGTTCCGCAATGCACCGGGACAGCACCAAATCACTTTCAGCCCGGCAGGCATCCATGTCGAGAAAATGGCCGCGAAAAATAAAATACGCCTCAAGCAGCGCGGCAAAAGACGGCGCGCGGTTTATGGCGGTAATGTCGCGCTTCAAAAGCCGGTAAAAGTCTTCCGCCCGTTTTTCGCGCGTTCCCGCAGGAGAGCTGAACGCGTCGAGCCACACGTCAATTTCTTTTCCGCCGCTTTCCCATGAAGCGATGCAGTTGTTCCGTATGCCAAAATCAGCAAGCTGGTGTATCGCGGCGCTGTCCCGCCAGGGAAGGTGCGTATTGAGAAGCAGTGCCGCAAGGGAGTCAAACGAAAACCCTTCCCGGCAGCACACGGCAAGTGCGGAAAAAAGTTTTCCCGCTGGATACGAAGCAAGGGGCTTTCCGGTACGGCGCACCAGGGGAATATTTCTGTTGGCAAATTCCCGCAGTACCGCCGCCTCGTAGCCGGCGTCTTCGGGAATGCTTACCGCGATGCTGTTCCACGCGGCGTGTTCTTTCTCAACAAGGGCGCGAATATGGAGCGCCGCCGCCGTAATTTCGCTTCTGGAATTGGCAAAGAAGAAAGCACGAAAGGGTTTCTCGACGGTATCACGGTCGTCAAGTTCCACAAGCGTTACGCGTTTTGACTGTTCCAGAAGTTCCCGGTATTCATTAAAGTCGCTGAGGCAGCCGGGGAAAAAAATATAACAGTCCCTTCCCATATCCTCAAACGGAGGTTTTTCCCAGGCGGGTTCGAAAAGATCGTGCGCGTCAAGAAATGTGCGGTAACGCTCCGCAAGAACAAGGAGGTCCTGTTCATCGGCAGAAAGGTCCGCCGCCCCGCCGCCGTCCGGGACGGCGGAAACCGGACGGCCCACGGCCCGCCCGTGCCACGCGCCGAGTTGAGGGAGCAGCGTACTGAACCAGGACGCGAACGCGGCGGCGCTTTCCGCGTAACGCGGCGGAATAAGGGAAGTGAAAACCGGCGGCTTTCCCGCGCGGACCTGTTCCGCGTTTTCCCGCACCAGGCAGGCGGCAAAAATTTTCCGCAGCGGCGCGTTTACGCTGTTTTTGCGCTGTTTTTGCGCACGGATGGATTCCTGTTTGAATGTATCCCACGCGATAAACTGTTCCATCGCCGCCGCCCCGCCGCCCCGGAGCGTGAGCAGCCGCTCCGCCCAGTGCGCGGAAGATACCGTGGTGGGAAACACAAAAAGCGTGCCGGGGACAGCGCTCTTTTCAAGCAATATTTTCTCAACGCGGTTCATGCCGCTGCCTCAGGATACAACAGCGATACTACGCGCTTTGCCGCCGCGCCGCGAGAACCGCACGGTAATCTTCCAGGTTTCGCGCAAGGAGCGCGGGCGTATCAAGGCTGTAGGGACAATTGTCCCGGCAGTGGTTGCAGTGGAGGCAGTTTTCAATCTTTGCCATCTCCTTTTGCCGTTCCTCCGAAAGAAACGGTGCGGCCGGTGCGCGGCGAAGCAGCAAAAACATCCGTGCGGCATTGGGAATATCTATTTCCGCGGGACAGGGCAGGCAGTATCCGCAGCCCCGGCAAAAATTGCCCGCAAGTTCCGTCCGGTCCTTTTCGATGCGCTGTGTTTGTTCCACGGAAAGCACCGGGTCCCCTTTCTCTGCGGCAAAGAGCGCGTCAAGTTCGCTTTCCCGCTGAATGCCCCAGATGGGCAGGGCGTTGGGATAGGCGGCAAGCCAGGATCGCGCGGCGGCGACATCGGTAATAAGCCCGCCGGAAAGGGCCTTCATGCAGATAAAACCGACATTTTTTTCCGCGCAGAGGCGTACCAAATCAATGTCCTTTTCGTCCGAAAGATAGCTGAACGGAAACTGAAGCGTGTCGTACAGGCCGCTTTCTACCGCCGCGCGCGCTGTGGGAAGGCGGTGATTGGTAATGCCGATAAAGCGAATTTTCCCCTGGGCCTTTGCCGCGAGCATTGCCTCGTACAGGCCCGTGCCGTCACCGGGACGCGGATAATCGGCGGGATTATGAAACTGGTACACATCAATATAACCGGTGTTGAGGTTTTTAAGGCTCGTCTCAAGGTCCCGCCAAAATCCTTCCACATTGTTCTGCATGGTTTTTGTGGCCAGAATGAATTCACCGCGCCGGGAAGAAATTGCTTTTCCGATTTTTTCTTCGCTGTCTGAATAGACGCGGGCGGTATCGTAATAATTAATGCCGCCGTCCAGGGCGCGGTTCAGTATCCGTACCGCTTCGTCCACCGTTGCCCGCTGTATCGGCAGTACGCCGAATCCGTCCTTGTTGACTTCAATTCCGGTCCGTCCCAAAACTGTTTTCATCGCATTCCTCCCTGAATTCGCTTGATATGAATCTGTTTAACCGCCCGCCGCTTATGGGACTTGTTTGCTGACCCGGTTGGTTATCTAACAAGTCTCCGTTCTTTACCGGGCGGCGCGGAAAACAACCGGCTTCATGAATATTGTGCAAAATCAGTTTTTTTATCAAACCACGCGGCTGTTCCGCAGAGCCTTTTGGTCTCCGCCTGAAACAGCGTTTGTCCACAAAGCAGCCGCCTTTGTGGACAAACACAAAATACGGACGCCTGCCGCATTTTTACCACGCGCAATTACTCCCGCTCTGCGAGAGAAGGGACTCGAACCCTTACGCGTGAGCACCAGCTCCTAAGGCTGGCGTGTCTGCCAATTTCACCACTCTCGCTTTTTTCGTGCATGCTGATTTACGCCGCGATAACCGCCGCCGCTTGAGTATGCCCGGTGCCCGGCGGCGTGTCAAGCCCTGCCCAATATCCGCATCCGTGCGGATATTGGGCTTGGGTTTTGCGGC
>JAITGJ010000287.1 GCA_031280705.1 Spirochaetaceae bacterium | reverse complement strand
ATACTACTTACCGGCCGGTAGGTTGCTCTGCTGGCCAGCGGGCACAATACGGGAAAAGCGGCTGTACAAGCGAAAAAAGTGAAGTTTTTTTCGCCATTATGCTTGCAAACGCGGCGCTTATGAACAATACTTAATCTTATGGAGCACGTGATGCTTTCCGGCGTAAAGAACCCCGTCCTTCGGCAGGTAGAGGACACCGCCCGTCCCGCACACCGTGGCGCCCTACACGCCGCATACCGCGACAACGTACCGCATGGCATTTTTTCGCGCAGCAGTGCCCCCCCCCCCCCCCAAGATTTTTTGTTCTTTTAATTCATTTCCAGATAACGCTTTAGCTTCAAAAAAGTTCGCTTTTTCTTCCTGCAAAACGCATATTTTTTCCTCAAAAAAACATGCATTTCCCCATGCGGCGTCGCCGCAGGCCAATAAACCGTTCTCTTGCAAGGAGCCTCACATGAATCTGTCTTTTGTGAAGAAGTTTTCGTTATGGGCGGTGGCGGGCGTTTTCGCGCTCGCCCTTGCCGCGTGCCTTAACCCGATTGGCCTTCCGTCTTACGGAAGCACCCAGGGGTCCACCGGCGGCGGCGAAATATTACCCGGCGAGGGCCGCCTTATCATCAAGAACCTTACCCGCGACCTGTTGGTTCACCAGGTAAGCTTTACCCCGCTTTCCGGGCAGGATTCCGCGCCGGACCTCGAACCGGGACCGGAAAAGAGCAATCAGCGTTCCGTAACGCTCCCCGCGGGCCTGTGGAAAATTACCCTGGTCTACGGCGCCGGATTCACGACATCCCTCAACGACGTTATGATTACCGAGGGCAATGCCGCGACGGTTTATTTCTACAAGACCAACTCCGGGCGCGGCTCGCTTGAGACGCAGTGGCTCCCGCCGCCTGACGCGGACCTTTCGGGAAACGCCAACCCCGGCGACATACTTTCCGATGACGAAGGTTTTCTGCACGTGATCAATAAATCCGCGCTCTCGTACGTTACGGGCGTTGAATACAATAACGGCGCGTCGTGGATTCAGGTGGCCATTCCCGCGCCGGCGGGGATGAGCGGAAACATTGCGCCGGGACAGAGTTCCGCGCCAGATCTGATCCTTCCGCGCGGAAGCTGGGCGATCCGTTTCCGGCTTTTGGGGAAAGACATTCCCACCGTGGCCGTGTCCAAAACCATAAGCGCGGGACAGCATGTGGAAATTGAATACACCGATTCTCTGCTCACGGACCGGCCGCCGTCCGGGTTTGGATCGCTTCGTATCGTCAATAACCTGCCGGACCGGCCCATTACGCGCGTTGTGGTACGCACGCAGGCAAACAATTACGCGGTAGAAGAAGTCAGCCTGACCGGCTCGATCCCGCAGAACGGCGGCTCGCAGATACGCGCACTTTTTGCCGGAGACTCACCGGGCGCGCGGCGGGATTACATTGTACAGTGCTATACAGCCGCCAATGAATACTATGAAGAAGTAGCGCGCATCATTGATGAAACGATCAGTGAAATCTTCATTACCGAAGGCTCTTCCAGCACGACCGAAGACGGCGGCGGGAGCGGCGGCGCGACAGCGGGAGCGCTCACCGTGTACAACCGGTACACGGGACGGCTCCCCTTCAAGGTGTTCAAAATCTATCTGTACCGGGAAACCGCGCCCGGCGTATGGCAGGATTATGTGCCGCCGGGCCACGGGTCCTATCCCCAAACGCCGGGAAGCAACGTGCTCCGCTACAACGAAACACCCTATGACGGGGAACCGTTTTTGACGAAGGGCGATTGGCATTCATTTGCTTCCATTCCGGAAGGCGCGTACAAAATGCTTATCGTGGGCGGCTCCTACCACTGGCAGTATTACCTGGGCGGCCACATCGCGGGCGGCATACAAATCAACGAGGCGCGCATTACCTACGACTGCGGCACGGTATTTATTCCCGGCGGCGGCAGTAAAATATACAACTTTGATCCCTACCGGAACGGCTTTAATGACCGCGATACGCCCACGGGCGCGATACGGATCAATTTCCTCCACGCGGGAAACGCGCAGGGGCAGTACGGGGACGTGGGCCTGATTTCCCGGATTCAGTTTGTGGCCGGAAGCGAAAGCCAGACGGCGGTTTCAGACGCGCTCGTGTACAATATTGTACAGTCAAACCGGACCGTACTTGCGCCGCAGGCATCGGAAAACTGGGTGCGCGGCGGCGTTGCGCCGCGTTTTGTGGTGTATGAATACAACCGGGGTCTTGCGCCGGGTGAAACGCTGGAATTACTGCTGCCGCCGGGCATTTACGGCGTACGGGTGTTTAACCCGGCGGGGGACGGCTCAACGCCGAATCTCTGGTACGGGCGGGATCAATTGTGGTTTTATGATCTCCACATTGCCAAAGAAACACCCAACCGGATTATTGATCTCCAGTGGCGCTTCCCCGGCATCGCCCTGCTGAATGACGATCTGGCGCGCGACATGACGTCTGCCACGGTAACGGACCGGAATTTACAGGGTAAATTTCAATCTACCCTTTTGGCTAGAGGCAGGAATTTACAGGACTGGATTTATGCGGCCAATGGCGGCGACTGGGGACAGTACCAGGTGGTGGACCATACCTGGTTTTTTTACTGGGAAACCCAGCCGCAGATACACCCGGCCCCGGACGATCCGACCCATGGGGTGTATAACCACTACTACACCTATCATCATGAACTTCACAATCCGCTTGGAAAAAGCAGGCTCGATCCCCGGCTTATCGGTCCGGACGGATATCTGTACTGGCCGGACAGTACCATTAGTACCACACTTGCCGGCTTCCCCACCGGCGAACATGGGGCGGCTATCAAACAGCATGGATACTACACGCTGATTCTAACCCTAGAGGCAAAGACCAATAACGGTGTTGCCTACACATTCCGGGGGCTAACGCCTTCAAACGATCCTCCGGTTGATCCAAGTAATGCCAGCCATCAGGGAACGGGTTTTATCTTTGGGGATTCCTTTTACACCGGCATTAACGGGCCGGGATTTAACAATCCCGTAACAAGCGCCGCGTACCGCATCCGGCACTGGGGCGGCGGTTCGGCCAACATATATAACTGGACCGATACGGACGGCGGCGTCGCCAACACGGGTGAACTGCGGCCCGGCCAGAACGGCTACCAGGCGGGGAAGAGCCGTATTCAGGTTCGCATCCGCTATAAACTGATTCCATAACCTCTCCCGGCGGGAGTCCCGCAAAAACGCCCCCAATCCCCTGCCGGTATCCGGCAGCGATTTGAGCGCCCCTGGGCGCTCAAATCGCAAGCCCAAAAGACCGCTAGGTCTTTTGGGCACGCATAAGAAGCAGGGCAATATCGCTCTGGCGCACGCCGGGAATACGCGCCGCCTGGCCCAGGGTAAGGGGGCGCACCGCGCGGAGTTTTTCGCGGCCCTCCGTGGAAAGGCCCGTAATCGCGTCATAGTCCTCCCGCGCGTTAAGGCGTATGGCGTCCATCTTTGCCGCGCGGGCGGCGGTCCGCGCCTCCTTTTCGATATAACCGGCGTATTTAAGGTCAAGCGCGGCACGCTCAAACCACTCACCGGGCCACCGGGCCAGTTCAGGCGCGAACGGCGCAATGTGTTCCCGGCGCACCGCGGAATCCGCAAGGGCGCGGGCAAGGCTTTCCCCGGCGTGGGGCCGGAGCGGGGCCGCATCGTCCGCGCCGCCTTCAACCGGCGGGCCGTCCATGCGCGGAACTTTTCTCGCGCGGAGCAATTCCTGTATCGCGTCCAGCGCTTCGGTCTTGCGGAGAAACCGTTCCCACCGCGCGCTTTCAGCAAGGCCCAATTCCCGCCCCAGAGGGGTAAGGCGGGTATCGGCGGTGTCGTGGCGGAGTACCAGACGGTGTTCCGCGCGGCTCGTAAACATCCGGTACGGTTCCTTTGTGCCAAGCGTGGTCAGATCGTCCACCAGCACGCCGATATAGGCTTCCGCGCGGCCCAGCACAAACGGTTTTGCGCCGCGCAGTTTTTGCGCCGCGTTTATCCCCGCCATAATTCCCTGGGAAGCGGCCTCCTCGTAGCCGGAACTTCCGTTGGTTTGGCCCGCCACAAAAAAACCCGCAACCCGCTTTGATTCCAGCGTCGGGTAGAGGTCCAGCGGATCAAGATAATCGTACTCCACCGCGTAGGCGGGCCGCACGATCCGCGCATCTTCAAGCCCGGCGATGCGGTGAATAAAATCACGCTGTACGTCTTCCGGCAAAGAGCTTGACGCGCCGTTCAAGTACACTTCATTGGTAGAGAGTCCTTCCGGCTCGATAAAAATATGATGCCGCTCGCGGTCCGGGAAGCGGATCACCTTGTCCTCGATGGAAGGGCAGTACCGGGGACCCGCGCCGGTAATTTTTCCGCCATACAGGGGGGAACGGTGTATGTTGGCGCGGATAATTCCGTGGACCGCGCTGTTTGTGTAGGTTATCCAGCAGGAAACCTGCGGGAGCGTCCCGGCGGCGGATTCCTCCGGGTCAACATCGAAACTGAACGGCGCGGGCGGCTCCCCCGCCTGTTCCTCCATTTTGCCGTAATTGATGGAGTCCCCCGCAAGGCGCGCGGGCGTGCCGGTTTTAAGCCGCCCCACGGGAAACCCGCGCCGCCTGAGATTCACGCCCAGCCCCCGCGCCGCTTCTTCGCCCAGGCGTCCTTCCGGCGCGTCGTATTCGCCGATAAAAACTTTCCCTTCCATAAAGGTACCGGAGGCGAGAATGACCACGGGGGCCGTGATGCGCTGCCCCCGCCGGGTTACGACGCCCAGAACCCGTTCCCCACCGCCGGGGAATGAATCGGCGGCGGGCGCGTCCTCATCGGCGCTGGTGATAAGGTCCACAACCGTGTCCATCACCATGGAAAGACCCTTCTGGTTTTCAACCGCCCGCCGCGCTTCCTGCTGATACACATATTTATCCATTTGCGCGCGCGGCGACTGTACCGCCGGGCCCCGTGAACGGTTGAGCACCCGGTACTGGATCATGGCCCGGTCCGCGAGTTTTCCCATTTCGCCGCCCAGCGCGTCAACTTCCCGTACCAGATTGCCCTTGGAAAGCCCGCCCACGGCGGGATTGCAGGAAAGCGCGCCGATACGGCCGGGGTCCTGCGTAATGAGGAGCGAAGCGAACCCAAGCCGTGCCGCCGCGAGCACGGCCTCTATCCCCGCGTGCCCGCCGCCGATAACGATACAGTCATAATCCATGCGCGGTTACTCGCCGATGATCTTTACCAGTACCCGCTTCCGGCGGCATCCGTCAAATTCGCCGTAGAAGAGCTGTTCCCAGGGGCCAAAGTGAAGGCGGCCGCCGGTAACGGCGACAACGGCCTCGCGCCCCATAATCTGCCGCTTGAGATGCGCATCGGCATTCACTTCGCCTGTATTGTGCGCATAGGACGAAACCGGCTCGTGCGGCGCGAGCTTTTCAAGCCATACGTCAAAATCGTGATGCAGGCCCCGCTCATCATCGTTGACAAAAACGCTTGCCGTAATGTGCATGGCGTTCACCAGACACAGCCCCTCCTGAATGCCGGACGCGCGGAGCAGTTCTTCTACCGTTCCGGTTATGTTGATAAATTCCCGTTCCCGTCCGGTGTTGAACCACAGTTCTTTGGTGAAGGATTTCATGGAGGGAGTGTACACCAAAACGTATTGTGTGTCATTATTGGACGGACGGAAACAGGGAGGTTATGGTGAACGGGGAGCGCCTTCGGTATACCCGGTCCGGGCATGTATTTATGATGCCCGGCGATAATTTTGACGCGGCAATAGACGTGATGCTCCGCACCGGTTACCGCGAAGAATTCTGTGTCGCCGCTGATTTTGATCCGGTTTTTCTGGCGGATATGATGGCGGCGGGCTTTTTGATCATGTCCGCGGCCTTTCCTTCCGGCGTCAGCGGGGACGCGGCGGCGGACGGAGAAACAGCGTTTCTGCTCCTCCCCAAACTGCACCTTGAGCGGTCGGTGCTTTTTTGGGAGAACCTGCACGAAACAAAAAGCGCCCGGCGCGCGCTTACAAAGTACGAACTCAGGTATGACGCCGATTTTGATGTTATTCTGGAGCGCTGCGCCGAAGTGCATGGCGAAGAATGGCTGACACCGCCGCTCCGCGCGGGTGTCCGCGCCGTGCGCGACCTGGGGCGGCGCGATGTGCGGCCCGTATCGTTCGGGGTGTACCGGGACGGAACGCTCCGCGCGGGTGAATTTGGCGTGTGCACGGGCCGCGTGTACACCAGTTATTCAGGCTACCGCGAAGAGAATTCCGCCGGGACCGCCCAGCTTGTGCTTACCGCCCGCTGGCTGCGGGATCAGGGATTTGCCTTTTGGGACCTGGGTATGCCCCTGGATTACAAGGACCGGCTAGGCGCGCGGAACGTGGAACCGGCAGAATTCGTGCGGCTCTGGCGCGCGGCCCGGTCCCTGAGCACGCCGGGTCCACAGGCCGGGTCCTGAACTCCCCAAACGGTACGTTTGGGGATGCCGCGGGGACAAGCCCATGACGCGCTTACGCGGCCGGGCGGGATATGAACGGCCTGTTTAATAACCATAAGGAGCGTATAACATGAGCATGAATCTTTTGACCGTACTGAACCGGATTACCGCGCACTGCGGCGGGGGCGCGTCTGCCGCTACGGCCCCTGCCGCGCGGTCCGCGCCCGTAAAGCGGGGACGCACCCTGTACGCGGCGCTGCTTATGGTGGGGATTTTGGCGGTGGTAACAGCGGATAGGGGTTGCGGCGAGGAGCGTGGGTTTCCGCTGCGGGAGGAAGTGGTTTATACTGCGCCGTACAGCCCGGACGGGCGGCGT
>JAITGJ010000266.1 GCA_031280705.1 Spirochaetaceae bacterium | reverse complement strand
TCTGTCTATAATGTGGACACATTATAGACAGACTTCCTTGAAAATCGCATTTTCGCAGCCTTTAGGCGAGAAAATGCAAGGTCTGTCCGCAAAGTAACCGACTTTGTGGACAGACACTAGATAAACATAGGCTGTATATAGAAAACGCGCCTTCACAAATAAAAATGCCATTTATAAATGATCAGGCACTATGTGAAATTGCCGGGAAGACTGCCGGTTTAGGAAAATATACGTAATGGATGGGGAAAAGACAGAAAAATGCGGGGGCAGCGCATTTGAATATAATGATCCAGGAAAGGAATATATAACGGATTATATGGAAATAATAAAGGAATTTTATGGCAAAAAGTAACAGGGTTGTTGGATTTTGGGGATGCGCTGTACATGGCGGGACTGTTTGCGCGCTCCAGCCATCTTTGTCCCGCCCGCGTTCCCCGGCCCAATAGACAAATCCGCCTATTCACGGTACTGTACGGACCAAAGGACTGTGTGCGGGGCGCGGTCTTTGCGCGTCTCATTGACGGTTCAAGGAGTTTTACATGGAAATCAGGCCGGATATTACAATCGCCCAGGCGACGAAGATGGAGCCGATTGCCGATATTGCCGGAAAACTGGGAGTGCCGGACCGGCATCTGGAACCATATGGAAAATACAAGGCAAAGATAGATTACAATTATCTGAACGAGCTGGACGGAAGAGCCGATGGAAAACTCGTCCTGGTAACGGCGATCACGCCGACCACCATGGGCGAGGGAAAGACCACGACCACCGTCGGGCTTGCCGACGGGCTTAACCGGATCGGCAAAAATGTGATAACGGCCCTGCGGGAACCCTCCCTGGGGCCGGTCTTTGGGGTGAAGGGCGGCGCGGCGGGCGGCGGCTACGCGCAGGTGGTCCCCATGGAAGACATCAATCTCCATTTTACCGGGGATTTTCACGCCATTGGCGCGGCGAATAACCTCCTCGCGGCGATGCTTGACAATCACATTTATCAGGGAAACCGCCTTGGCATTGATCCCCGGCGCATCACCTGGCGGCGCTGCGTGGACATGAACGACCGGCAGCTCCGCTTTGCCGTGGACGGTCTCGGCGGAAAGGCCAACGGCATGCCCCGTGAAGACGCCTGGGACATCACCGTGGCAAGCGAGATTATGGCGATCCTCTGCCTTGCGCGGGACATTAACGATCTAAAAAAGCGTCTGGCCGCCGTCGTGGTGGGCTATACCTGCGGCTCCGCGCGGGAATCGCGGCCCGTAACTGCCGGGGAACTGAACGCGGCGGGGGCCATGACGGCGCTGCTGCGGGATGCGCTCAAACCGAATCTGGTACAGACGCTGGAGCACACCCCCGCGCTGATTCATGGCGGGCCCTTCGGCAATATCGCCCACGGCTGCAACTCGATCATCGCCACAAAAATGGCCCTGAAACTTGCCGATTATACCGTTACCGAGGCGGGCTTTGGCGCGGACCTGGGGGCCGAGAAATTTCTGGACATCAAATGCCGTTTCGCGGGGCTTCGTCCCCACGCGGTGGTTATCGTCGCCACGGTACGGGCGCTCAAACACCACGGCGGCGCGGGAAAAGACGCCCTTGCGCGGGAGGACCTTGCCGCCCTGGAACGGGGTATCCCGAACCTGACGCAGCATATAGAAAACATAACCGGCGTGTACGGCCTTCCCGTGGTGGTGGCGATCAACGCCTTTCCCCATGACACAAAAGCGGAGCTTGACCTTGTGGAAAAGAAGTGCCGGGAGCACGGCGTTAACGCCGCCCTGAGCGAAGTCTGGGCGAAAGGCGGAGCGGGGGGCGAAGCGCTGGCGCGGGAAGTAGTCCGCCTCGCCGATACGCCATCGGAATTTCGCTTTTGTTACGACTCCGCGCTCCCCATACGGGAAAAAATCGAAGCCATCGCCTCCCGGATCTACCGTGCGGGACGGGTAACCTTTCTGCCACAGGCGCTGGAGCAGATAGCGGCGTTCGAACGCCAGGGTTACGGCGCCATGCCCATTTGTGTGGCAAAAACCCAGTACAGTTTTTCCGATGATCCTACCCTGCGCGGGGCAAGCGCGGGCCACACCCTGACGGTGCGAAGCCTTCGGATTTCCGCCGGGGCCGGTTTTATTGTCGCGCTTACCGGCGATATTATGACCATGCCCGGCCTTCCGCCGGTTCCCGCCGCGGAAAACATTGACGTTGACGGCGCGGGCCGCATTTCGGGGCTATTTTGAAGACCGGAGGCGTTTTTCCACCGTGGACCCCCGCCCGCACGCCCGGAACCGGCTCCGGCCGCTTTACCGGGGCGAAAACAGGCGCGTTATGGAACTAATCTCCCAAACATGCGCGGAATTTACGCGCCTCCTTGCGGGGAAAAACCCCGTACCCGGCGGCGGCGGGGCGGCGGCTCTGTGCGCCGCGTTGGGTATTGCCCTGGGCGGCATGGTAGGCAGCCTTACGGCGGGCAAGAAGGACTACGCGATCCATGAAGATGAACTACGGCGCCTCATGGCGGAGGCGGACCGGCTCCGGGAAGCGTTCCTTGCCCTGGTAGAAGCGGACGGGGAAGCCTTTACCCCCTTTGTCCGCGCCCTGGGCATGCGGGCCGAAACCCGCGCGGAGCGGGCCGGGCGGGAAGCGGCGCTTGAAACCGCCCGTGTTACCGCCGCCGGGCCGCCCCTTGCCATCATGGAAAAATGCGGGGAGGCCCTTGAAATTCTCGCGCGGTTTGCGGAAACGGGGAGCCGCCTCGCCGTGAGCGATGCCGGAACCGGGGCCGCCCTCTGCCGCGCCGCCCTTGCCGGGGCTTCCCTCAATGTGTACGCCAACACCCGGTCCATGAAAGACCGGGATCTTGCCCTGCGAACCGACGCGCGGGCGGCGGAACTGCTTGCCCGCTATGACCCTGTTGCGGAGCGGGTGATTCAAGATGTTACGGCCCGCCTGCGGGCCCGGCCGGTAGGCGTGTAATGGCCCGCATCCTTGTCGGCGCGCCTGTTGCCGCCGCCCTTATGGAGCAGATCAAGCGTGAAACGGTCCTTCTTGCCGCGCGCGGCGTCATACCCGTATTGGCGCTGGTCCGTATCGGCGGCCGGGAGGACGACCGCGCCTACGAACGGGGCATCGTTAAACGCGCCGGGGACGCGGGCCTTACCGTGCGGCACGCCGTCCTCCCGGAAGACGCCGCGCACGATAAAGTCCTCGAGTTAATCCGGAGCCTTAATACGGAAAGCGCCGTACACGGGATATTGCTGTTCCGGCCACTGCCCGCGCATCTTGACGACGCGGAAATTTGCGCCGCTATCGATCCGGCAAAAGATCTGGACGGCGTGAGTCCCGGTTCCCTCGCGGCCGTGTATTCAGGCGGTATAGCGGGTGAAGCGGGAAGCGCGGTGCGGGGCGGCGGATTCGCGCCGTGTACTGCCGAAGCGTGCATCGCGCTGCTGGATCACTACGGTATCGGCATTGAAGGAAAGCGATTTGTGGTGGTGGGGCGGAGCCTCGTGATTGGCCGCCCGGCGGCGATGTTGCTTCTCCACCGGAACGCGACGGTTACGCTCTGCCATTCCCGGACGGTGAATCTTGCCGCGGTGTGCCGGGAGGCGGACGCCGTTATCGCCGCTTCGGGCAAGCGGGAACTGCTGGGCGCGGTGCATTTTTCCGCGGGGCAGACTATTATTGACGTGGGAATACACCTCAGGCAGGATGGGACTCTTGCGGGGGACGTTAACTTTGCCGAGGCGGAGCCGCTTGCGGCGGATATTACGCCGGTACCCGGCGGCGTGGGCGCGGTAACCACGGCCGTCCTGCTCTCCCATTTGGTACGGGCCGCCCGCCGCGCCGGAGCGGGCATTTAGTTTAATTGTCAACCGGAAAGGAATATTGAGATGAAGAGAGCTGCGGTGAAAAAAAACGGGGGAAGAAACAAAAAAGTTATGCGAATTAAAGCCACGCATTATGGAAAATATATTCAAATGTTGATTGGATTTGTTTGCTGACCCGGCCGAAGTCTCCGAAAAATGCTCTGCAACACCCTAAACGCAGCGCATTTTACCGGCCCGGGAAAGGACTTTGCGAAGCATCGCTTCCCCGCAGGAAGCGCGACATCGCCAACTTCATTGGCGCGGGCCGGGAAAGCGCGCCGGAATGAGACGTGGGACTGGACACAGCCCATAAGCCAGCCGAGTGGAGGCCAAACCGCCGAAGGCGGCGTCCCCGGCAAAGCCGGGGGTGCGCAAACAGTCTGCGGCAGCTTCGCTATCGAGTTATGCGAAATGTCCACACAAATTTATGAAACGGCGGCATCCGGGCCGCTGAAAAAGGATGGCCGAATGAAAAAAGCATTCTTCATGATAATATTTTTGTATTCTTTGTGTATTTATACATTTGGGCAGGATATTGAACAGACAAATGCGGCACAGTACCGTGGCGTATCTCTATCAATGGTATTTCACAATATCGGCTGGAACGCATTGCATTCGATAACATACAATTACGGTTTGAACTTTATCGGAGCAGGACTTGAAACATGGGCTTTTATTGAAACGGGACTTGATTGGAAATGGCGGAACACCGCCTATGAAAATAATTGGCTTTCCCGATGCGGAATTCCCGGTTTATATATCGCATATACTGTTCCCGTTTTTGCGCCGGCAGCAGCATATATAACCGGACGCATCATAAAAGATGAAAGGCTTCAAATTACCGGCCTGGCATTGGTCCAGGCACTTGCTTTAACGTTTGGCATACAGTCGGTTCTGAAAATGAGTACGGGCAGGGCTTTGCCGGGAATAGTAAACGAACTTGACCATACAAGAAGCCAGAGGGCAGATGATTTCAGTGATGAATTTAACTGGTTCAATATGAATTTCATAGGCGGCTGGCCGAGCGGACATACGGCGAACGCATTTGCGGCGGCGGCGGTTATCGCGGAAATGTATTATGATAATCTTCCGTTAAAAATAGGCGTATATACTTATGCGGCGCTCATGGGGCTGGGAAAATCGGTAACGGTGCATTGGGCCTCAGAGGTTATTGCGGGAGCGTTAATAGGATATGCGGTAGGAAAAACAGTTGGAAAAAGTTATAGGGGAATAATGGGAAACAGAGAAAACAGATTAACATTTTATATAACAAATAATTCATTGGGGGTAATCATAAGAATATAAAAAGCACGGCGCACCGCCCATGGCGTGCCGCTTCGCGGGTACGGACGCATTACATATAAAAAATGGCAGAATTGGGGAATTTCTGGAATAAATTCC
>JAITGJ010000253.1 GCA_031280705.1 Spirochaetaceae bacterium | reverse complement strand
ATTCTGGGAATTGAAGAAGAAATCATTGTTCCGTTCCTGTTAACCAATGAATAATTTGAAATGGTATTTTACGATATTGTTGAACCGGAAGCAGGGCGGTATATTTTCAAAGTAAAGGGAAATAATTTCCGGGAACTGTGGGCGTACATTAACGGAAAAGCTATGACCATGGTCCGGTTTGGGAAACTGAATATCAGGATCAAGGGAGCGGCCAGCCATGACGGTCCCTTTGCATGCGCCTGATCAGCCGAACACCCGGGGACATATTGCGCGCCTTGCTTCACCGGGGGCTTTTGTACGGTTTAAGCCGGGAGCGCAGGCCGTCCACGGTACCCGCCCTACGAACAGCGGCGCGGTGACGGACCGGGCCGCCGTGGAATGGAAGCGGCTGCATTTTTTGTGTTGCCCTCACGCCAGAGACGGGGTATACTGGGAAAAGCCGGACGGATCGTGGACGCTGTGCGCATCCTGCGGCGTACCGGCAATTTTTTGGAGCGGGAGGAGAATATGGCAGCATTAACGCCGAAAGAAAACTATTTACGGGTGGGCCGGGGCGAGATTCCCGAATGGGTACCGGCATTCATGCCGTACAAGGATCACGGGCCGGCAACCGCCGTGGCGGGGCCATTCGTTATTACGTCGGGACAGGCGGAAATGATCACCGGCTGGCAGCAGCCGCACGGCGACTGGAAGGACATGTGGGGAGCGAACTACACCTTTGAAGCGGGCATGAATGCGGGGCTTCCCAAGCCGAACGCCTTCATTCTGGATGATGTTTCAAAGTGGGAACAGGTGATCAAACATCCGGCCGTGCCGCAGCACGACTGGGCCGCCATGGCAAAGGCGGAACTGGACAAGATCGACCGTACCCAGACCGCGGTGGCGGCGGAACTCGGCTTTCAGCCGTTTCAGCAGCTTGTCGCCTTTATGGGCTTTACCGAGGCGCTGGTTGCCCTGTACGAAGACCCCGGTTCGTGCATCGATCTCCTTAATTATATGGCCGACTGGTACGTTCCGCGCATCGAAACCACGCTGGATTACTGGAAGCCCGATGTTATGACGATGGGCGACGATACCGCGGCGCAGGCGAATCCGTTTTTTTCCATTGATGTCTACCGCAGCGTCTTTAAGCCCATCTATGCACGGATCACCAAACCGGTCAAGGAGCGGGGCGTGTTGATTAACTTCCACAACTGCGGGCGCAGCGAAGATTTTGTGGGCGAGATGATCGATGTGGGCGCGAACTACTGGAATCCCTGTCAGGAAGAAAATGACCTCACGGCGGTACAGAAAAAGTACGGCAGCAAAATTGCCCTTACGGGCGGCTGGAAGTACAACATCAAACTTGATGACACCGAATCTACCGTCCGCGGATTTGTGCGGGAATACCTCGACACCTACGCCAAAAACGGCGGCTTTATCGCCATGGCTTTTGCGGGGGACTTTACCGCGGGACCGGAAGGTTTCGCCAAATGGGCTCCCGTCAACGGGTGGATCAACGACGAAATTTACGAATACGGGACCGCGATTTACCGGGGCAGATTCTGATCGTCTGCGGCAGCGCTGATTAACGTGATCGCGCTAATCAGCGCTGTCCTGTCTTTTTTCCGTTTTCCGCCTGAAATCTGCGAAATGCGCGGTTCCGCTTAAAAATATATACTTGACGATATATCCCTTCTGTGTATAATCGTTGGAAAAGGGGGCCGTTTCGTAACGCGGCGTTTTGAAACGGTCCCGGACGAAAACCATTTGAAAACAGCGGCGGTTTCAGGAGGCGCACGATCCGCGCCCCCGTAAACCGCGCGGCGCACGGGAGGTTTGTCATGATGACATCGAAGGAATTGGCTCCGGAACGGTTTGGGGAAATAAAAAATTTCCCCATCACCTTTGAGGAAAACGGCCCCGGCCTTGCGGAAGAACAATTGGTCCGGACGAAGCCCGCCGCGTCCGAATACTGGAAAGTTACGCCCGTCAAGGTGCCCCTCTCCATCAAGATTGACGCTGATGTGCTGGCCTGGTTCAAGGCGGGGGGCAAGGGCTACCAGACCCGCATTAACGCCGTGCTCCGCGACGCCATGCTGCAGGAACGGGGATAACGCGCGGCTATGGCACGGGAACAAATTGCCCCCACAAAGAGCAACCTTATCCGGGTCAAGGAACGCCTCCAAACGGCCCTTGAAGGGTACGACCTTCTGGAGCAGAAGCGGGAAATCCTTGTCATGGAACTGATGCGGCGGGTGGAGCAGGTAAAGATCATCGGGCGGGACCTGGACGCGCGCGTCGCCACGGCCTACCCGGCGCTGAAGCGCATGCTCATCGTGGTGGGCCGCGAACGGGCGGATCGCCTTTCCCGGGACATCCACTACGGCTTTGAACTGCGGGAAAAGACGATCAGCGCCGCGGGAATGCGGCTTCCAGGCCTGGAAGTTCTGCTTCCGCGCATGGAATTGAAATATTCTCCAGCGAATTCATTTGCCGAATGTGATGAAACCGTGGTAGAATTCTTTGAATTGCTCAAGGTTTTAACGGAGCTTGCCGCGGTGCGGACTATCGCGTGGCGGCTTGCCAGGGAACTGCGCAAAACCCAGCGGCGGGTGAACGCCCTCGAAAAGATGGTGATTCCCGGCGCCCGGGAAACCAGGGCGTATATTGAAGCGGCGCTGGAAGAAAAAGAGCGGGATGCTTTTTTTTCCGCCAAGATGCTGAAAACAAAAGCGGGCAGGAAATGATGAAACCATTGATTTCCAACATTATTGTGGCCATAACCGGTTCCGACGCGTCCATCATGGCGGCCAAATACGCCATCGTCCTGGCAAAGCAGTACCGGTGCCGGCTTACGGCCGTGTATGTCGTGGACACGGCCACCATACGCCAGCTTACCCTGAGCCGTATCTTTGTGCAGGAAGAAAGCCAGGAATTTGAACAGAGCCTTGAGGCAAACGGCGGACGCTACCTTGCCTTTGCCGAAGAACTTGCCCGGCCCAAAGGCGTCAAAATAGAAAAAGAAGTCCGGCGCGGCGCGGTGTACACGGAAATTCTCCGCGTGGCGGGAGAACGGAACGCGGACCTCATCATCCTCGGCGGCTGGGAAAAGGATCGCAGCGCCCGTGACATAATCAGCCACGATCACCGTGAAATCATGGTGAACGCCAAATGCCCCGTTCTTCTGGTCAAGGAGCCCGCCATCGATCAGATATACAAGCAGGTGTGAGATGCGGGTCGCGATCCTGTGGGCGTCCGCAAAACGCGCTTCCGCCGGGGCGGAAACGGCCCGCTCCCTCGTGCGGGGAATGGAGGCGATGGGCCATCAGGTGGACTTGATAGACGCCTGGACCGGGGACGGGACGCGGCTTCCCGCCTACGGCTATGTCGCCGTCATTGCCGAACAGACCGGCTTGTTTGGCGGCGTGATGCCTGAATCCCTGGCGCGGACGCTTGGCGCGGGGCGGGGGCTTGTGGGCAAGAAAGGCGCGGCGTTTCTCAAAAAGACCGGACCTTTTACCGGCAGGGCGCTGGCGAACCTGATGCGGGCCATGGAAAGGGAGGGCATGGTGGTCAACTGGAGCGACATCATTCTGTCCGCCTCTCACGCGGAAGCGCTGGGCAAGCGCATCGGGACATAAGCGGAAAGGCGGCGCGGACCTATGGAAAATTACTACGCCCTTTTGGGCATAGAAAAAGATGCCTCGGAACAGGAAATAAAACGCGCGGTCCGCGAACGGGCCAAGCGTATGCACCCTGACCTTGCGCGGGACTTCCTCTCCGACGGCGGCGCGGCCATGCGCCGGCTCCTCAACGCCTACGAAGTGCTTTCCGATGAAGAACGCCGCGTGGAATACGACCACGCCCTCCGCCGCTTAAAGCAATCCGGCGCGTTTAACTACCGCGATTTTCTTGGGGAAGATCCCGGTGATCCCGAACGGCAGGCAAAGCTTATTTTCTTCGACCTGTTCCACATGGAAGAAGACGCCGCGCTGGACCTCTGGTTCCGCCAGGGCGGGCTTGCCTTCACGCTGGAACAGTACCTGGACCGGGAGGACGCGCTTGACTGCGCCTTTATCCTCGCGGAAGAACTGGAAAAACGACAGTACTATTACGAAGCGTTTATGCTGTTTACCCGTGTAATTGCTGAAGAGCGCCGCCGTCCGTACTTTCATCACTTTATTCAGGATATTGAAAACGCCCTGAAAGACCTGGTTCGCAACCGGCTCCGCTCCGCCGTAGACAACACGACGTGGGTATCCTGCATGGAAGCGCTGCTTGAACTTGGCTTTCCCGCGCGGGACGAGGCCCGCTGGCTCCGCTCCATGGCGGAAGCGCTGGTCAAACTGGGGGACCTTGCCGGCGCGGAAGCTGTTTTGCGGGAAGCCCTGCGGCGGGACCCCGCGCTTCCCAACATCGTTACCCTTCGCCGCAAACTTAACGTACTTACCTAGGGAACGCTGATTACATTGAGCATTAAAAGTTGAGCGTTGAGAAATCCGCTTGTATCAATAGACGTGTTCCAAAACCCGGTTGGTTTCGGAACACGTCCTGCGGTTTCTCAGGCTAAAGCCTTATGAAACCGCGTTTTTAAGCGGAAGCTGTTCTGAAACTGAAGTTTCAGA
>JAITGJ010000225.1 GCA_031280705.1 Spirochaetaceae bacterium | reverse complement strand
GAAGAAAATGCCGTACAGGGGGCTTGACAAAACTTAACGGGCCATTAGAATTTTTCCGGCTTCCGGCTTCCGGCTTCCGGCTTCCGGCTTCCGGCTTCCGGCTTCCGGCCATATTCGGCATACTGCTCATGGTTGTAGTATGCTAATCCAATAGTTTGATGTCAACTGGGCGGGATGCGGCTGTCCCGCAAAAACAGCCGGTGCCTGCGGCCGGCTCCGCCGGTACGGACGGCAAAAAACGGATATACTGGCGCGAGGAGCCGCGGTGACCGGTTACGACAAAAGTGATTTTTGGGCCGTCAAGGCGCGGAACGAAGGGTATCCGGCCCGGTCCGTGTACAAATTACAGGAACTTGTGGAAAAATTTTCCCTGCTTCCCCCGGACCTTGCCGGATTCCGGGCGCTTGATTTGGGCGCGGCGCCGGGAAGCTGGAGCCTGTTTCTTTTGCGGGAGTACCGGCGCCGTTTCCGCGCGCGCGGCGGAAGCCCGCCGCCGTTCCTTGCCGCGGCGGATCTGTCCCCCCTTTCCTCAGGCGGCGGGAACGCGCCGGCGCACGGCCGGGAGTTTTTTTCCGGTGAAAATTTTTTCTTTCTTGAAGGGGATTTTACCCGGCCGGAAAACCGGGAAACGCTCCGCGCGCGGGGGCCCTATCACCTGATTGTGAGCGACGCCGCGCCCGCGACCACGGGAAGCCGCACGGTTGATACGCTCCGCTCCCTTTCCCTCGCGGAAGAAGCCCTGCTTTACGCCGAGACGGCGCTTGTTTCAGGCGGCCACTTCCTGGTCAAGGTTTTTCAGGGCGGCGATACGGCGGCGCTGCTCAAAAAAATACGGAGCCTCTTTCGCGCCGGGAAAACGTTCAAGCCCCGCGCGTCACGCCCCGAATCGTTTGAAACCTATTATGTGGGGCTTGAAAAAAAAGGCCCGTAACGGGCAGGGTTTTCGGGGCGGGAAAAGCACACGCGCCTCTAACGGGAATACCGCTTCCCGCCGGGCAGGTTACGCCGAAACCGCCGGCCGCCGCGCGGGATCATTCGTCCTTGGTTTTGAGCACGGCGAGAAAGGCGCTCTGCGGCAATTCCACATCGCCAACCATTTTCATGCGTTTTTTGCCTTCCTTCTGTTTTTCGAGCAGTTTGCGCTTTCGGGTAATGTCGCCGCCGTAGCATTTGGCAAGCACGTCCTTGCGGAGGGCGTTGACGGTTTCGCGGGCAATAATTTGACCGCCGATGGCCCCCTGAATGGGAATCTTGAATTGCTGCCGGGGAATTTCATCGCGGAGCCGCTCGCAAACGGTACGCGCGCGGCTGTAGGCGTTGTCCCGGAACACAAGCTGCGAAAGGGCGTCCACGGCTTTACCGTTAAGGAGTATATCGAGTTTGACCAGTTCCGACGGCCGGTAACCGGTAATGTCATAATCAAATGACGCATAACCGCGGCTCGTACTTTTGAGGCGGTCATAAAAATCGAACAGTACTTCCGCAAGCGGCATATCGTACACCAGTTCCACCCGCTTTTCGTCAAGGTACGTCATGTTGGTCTGCACGCCGCGCTTTTCCGTGCAGAGCGTCATAATGCCGCCCAGGTACGCGGCGGGCGTGATGATAGCCGCGCGAATATACGGCTCCTCGGCGCTTTCGATGACGCCCGCGCCGGGGTACTCCGTGGGATTATCGACCAGAACTTCTTCCCCGCCCGTGAGGTAAAACCGGTATTTTACGGACGGCGCGGTAAAAATGACCGCCTGGCCGAATTCCCGTTCGAGCCGTTCTTCCACCACTTCAAGATGGAGCAGGCCCAAAAAGCCCGAGCGGAACCCGAATCCCAGCGCCGCGGAAGCATCCTGTTCAAAAACAAGCGAGGCGTCATTTAATTTAAGTTTTTCAAGGCTTGTTTTGAGTTCTTCGTAATCGTTTGAATCAACCGGATAAATTGAAGAAAATACTACCGGCTTTATTTCCCGAAAACCGGGCAGGGGAGACGCGCAGGGATTTTCCGCGCCGGTAACGGTGTCGCCCACCCGGACGCTGCTTACCGTTTTTACGCCCGCGATAATATAGCCCACGCTGCCCGCCGGCAGTTCTTCCGTTTCCGCCAGGGCGAGTTTGAAGACGCCGGTTGTCTCAACTTCGTATTCCGTGCGCGTTGCCATAAAACGTATTTTCATGCCCTTTTTCACCGTCCCGTCAAAGACGCGGATATGCACAATTACTCCCCGGTAGGGATCGTAATGACAGTCAAAAATAAGCGCGCAGAGCGGGAGGGCGGCGTCTCCTTTGGGCGCGGGAATCCGTGTTACAATCGCCTCGAAAAGTTCGTCAATGCCGGTTGCTTCCCGCGCCGAAACGGCGAGCGCCCCGCCGCTGTCAAGTCCAAGGTCCCGGTCAATCTGCGCCTTTGTTCCCGGAATGTCCGCGGCGGCCATGTCGATTTTGTTGATCACGGGGATTATTTCCAGATTCTGTTCCAGCGCGAGGTACATATTGGAAAGGGTCTGCGCCTGCACCCCCTGCGTGGCGTCCACAAGGAGCAGCGCCCCCTCGCAGGCGCTGATGGCCCGGCTCACTTCGTAGGTAAAGTCAACATGCCCCGGCGTGTCCACCAGGTTAAGCTCATACGCCGTACCGTCCGCGCCGGTCCAGGGAATTGTTACCGCCTGGCTTTTGATGGTTATGCCCCGTTCCCGCTCAATGTCCATCGTATCGAGCATCTGATCCTGAAAATCGCGGTCCGCAACCAGGCGGCCCTTCTGAATCAGGCGGTCCGCGAGGGTGGACTTTCCGTGGTCGATATGGGCGATGATACAAAAATTGCGTGTATCCATTGAGACAGCCTACTCGTCATGGACTATCCGGTCAACCACCGCCAGCCGGGGTTCATGGTTCACGTTGCAGGTTTTTTAGGGGGGAAGTATCCCCCCCCGTGTCAGCCCTGCACTCCGTCCGGAATGGCCTTCTGCAAGCTCAATTCCAGTCCGCCCTCCGTTTGGTCTTCCACTACCCCCCTCTCCTTGGGGCTGGCACCACCGCGCTTGATATTCGAAGCGAAGCCGAAATGCTGCATCTTTTTTCCCGGATACGGGAGACCCTGCACACCGCGATATTGCTCGTTTCGCATGACACCCGCGTCCTATCCCGCATTGCCGGACGGGTTGAGATGTTTCCCAGGGAAGCACTGATTTATTCAATCGAGAATAAATCGGTGCTGCTTGAGACTGTTGCAAAACTTCAGTTTTGCAACGAACCGAAGGTTCGCAGCAACCTCTAAAAAAAGCACGTTTGAAAAACGTCCGTTTCGTAAGGCGTTAGCCTTTAGAAACTGCAAGAGCCGTGCAACGAACCGAAGGTTCGCAGTAACCGACTTTTGCAACAGGCTCACTTTATTGTGGTATTTGCGTAATGTAATGAGCGGAGTTTGCTGTGCAAACTCATACATTAGAAACGTAGTTTCTACGGCAACACTGATTGGCGACAAGTTAATCAGTGTTGACCTAGGTGAAGCTGTTTCAAAACTCCACTTTTGCAACAGCAGCCTCTGGTGACAATGTGTCCCCGGCGGCAAGACACTGCGCCGCCGGGCAGAGCTTTGTCGTATAAGTCGCCGATTTATTCTCGATTGATACGAACCGAAAGTTCGCAACAGTGCTTCCATAAGGAACATTCGCTTGCTGCCGCCAGTCATCAAACCATAATCCTAAATGGCGGCGCGGGAAGTCCCTCTGTGTTGTAAATGCCCGCGCCCCGCGGGGTGTTCGCCCAGGCGTAGAGGACGCGCTCCGGTCGAAAATCTTCCATTGGTACGATGAGTGTGTCCGCGCCCTCGATGACCGCGGGACGTTCCCGAAGCTCGTTTCCCGCGCCCAGCGTGATGGTGATGTCTCCTTTCGCGGTAAGGCCGCCGGCACAGTTCGTAAACCGGATGCGGAGCGCGGCGGGGCTGGAATCGCCGGAAAGGACGGTCTCCCAAGATTCCGGTACGGGGCCGGGCGACGAGTTCTCCTCACCAAAAACCAGTTTTTCTACGGCTAAAAAAAGCCGCGTCCCAATGGTTTTTTTGTCAAGCGGGTGAAGGTCGTTCCATTCGCCCGCGTCAAGCCCGACAGCCATCGCGGTGTGCGGCAGCGACAGCGCCTTTGCCTGCGCGTCCCTAAGCACGGCCCAGGCATCCGCCTCGTTTGCCCCGCCGGGAACGCCCCAGACCGGAAGCTGCACAAACACAAAGGGCAGCGTCATATCCCCCCGCGCCGTCCGCCAATCGTTAATCAATGTCTTAAACAGGGTCTCGTATTCGGCGGGGTTTTGGTCATTCGATTCAGCTTGATAGTACAACACGCCCTTCACCGGATAGTCTTTGACCGGATGTATCATCGCGTTGTAGAGACCGTCCGCCTCGCGGTT
>JAITGJ010000112.1 GCA_031280705.1 Spirochaetaceae bacterium | reverse complement strand
CTAATATATGATGATACCAAAAACGCGCCACAAAGGCGCCGCGCCTTTGTGGCGCGAAATATGCGTTTAAGGAAAATTAGGATTTGCTTAACTGCCAGATGATTCCGAATCTGTCGCATACCATGCCGAACAATTCGCTGAAAAATGTTTTGTCCAGGGGCATGTACACTTCCCCGCCCTCGCTCAACTCCTGAAAAATGCGTTTAATTTCCCCGGTATCGCTCAGGCCAATGGTGAGCATAATATTGTTTCCTTTACGGTATGCGATACCGGAAGGACAATCGGAAAACATTACGTTTTGACCGAACATGGGCATACTGGCATACAGAATTCTGTCCTTGTCCTGCTCCGAAGATCCGCCGGGGTTTTGCCCGTAGGTCATAATCTGTTCCGGTGCCGGCCGCTTGAATACCGCCGCGTAAAATTCCACCGCTTTCCGGCAGTCCCCGTCAAAAGTTAAAAATACGTCCAATGACATACAGCCTCCTCTGTCTGATATATACTGAAAAGTACCGGAATGTTTCAAAAAAATCCAGAGGCGAACCGGGATATTGAAAAATAATCTATATGAATGTATAGTAATGTTATGAGGTGTGGCCTGAGTCAGTTGTTTAATATGCTGAGCGGGGATGAGCGGATTACCGCTGAAGCCCCGCGCATCCCGTTCATTCAGAGGGAACGCGGCTGCCAACAGGAACTTTTTGATGAGACCGGCGCGGAGGGCGACAGGGGCGCGGATTATGATCCGCCCTCCGCGGCGGATCTTGCGATACTTGCCGTTTCGTATCCCGCCGCAGGGGCAGCGGAACTTTCCGGTGTTCCCGAATCCGTCCGCCGTTTTTTTGAGCTTTCGGTAAACGCCTTTGATGCCCTTGTCCATGCCTGGATGAGTGAGTTTCCTGTTGAGGCTGAAATAATCCGCTTTGGCCGGAAAGTTCTGCGGGCAGCGGAAACCGCCGGGCAAAAAGCGCCGGCGGGTCAATGGGAGGAAGCGGAGCGGCAGGCGGCTGAACGGGTAGCCGCCGGCCGGGGAGACCTGGATACGCAAACGGTACTGAACGCGTCCCGCAAAGTTTGGCATGAAATCCACCGGCTTATGGGTTTCCTGCGTTTCAGTCCCGAAGCTGACTCCCAAAGGGGCCTGTACATTGCCCGCTGCGCACCGGATCATTTTATTCTTCCCGCGCTGCGCGAATATTTTACCCGGCGTTTTGGAAACACGCCCTGGATAATTATTGATGAAAAACGTCGCCTCTGTGTTGGCCGCGCGGACCGCGGGCCGCCGAGGTTTTTCGGTCTGGATGAAGTCGCTGAGGCCGCCGTCATGCCGGGGTTTGCCGCTGTTGACTGGGGAAAACTCTGGCGGCATTATCATAAAACCATTAACAACGAAAGCAGGAACAATCCCCGCCTGCAGCGGCAATTCATGCCTGAACGCTACCGGAAATACCTGACGGAACTGTGAGCTCTGTGTATAGTAAAAAAATTTAATTTTTGGTATGGTTATTCGACAGTCTGGTTTAATACTACGTTGCTGTTCGCATTAACAGGGATGATTTGACAAACTGATTAGGGCATTAGGATTAGGATGCTGGAGGTATTAGGTGAAAAAAAGTAAAATTATCAGTGTAATTATCATCTGTCTTATCATTATTTTCACGCTGCTTGTCGTATATACCCTTCTTCCAGAGAAACCAATCGCCTTGCCCAAAGCGCCGGAAACAATAATGGGAAGCCCTAGCGCCGGGCAGCGGCCGGGAGCGCGTAACGTAACGGTAGTCAGGGTAACGCCGGTAACGGCGGAAACTATTGAAAACAGCGTGGTGATAAACGGCGACGTGCTTGCCCAAAATCAGGTTTCCATATTTCCGGCGGCTCCGGGGAAACTGGTTGAGATGCGGATCCGCATCGGAGACCGGGTGAACCGGGGCGCTGTCGTAGCCATGGTCGATCCTTCCCGGCCCGGCGAAGTGTACGCCCGCAGCCCTGTGGTTTCCACCATTTCAGGAACAGTGCTGCAGGCGCCTTACAGTATCGGCGATACCCTTACCACCCAGTCGGCATTATTTGTGGTGGGCGATCTTTCAGGGCTGCGGGTGGAGACCTTTGTACCTGAGCGTTATGTGTCATCCATAAGGCAGGGGCTTGGCGCGCAGGTGAGTCTTGAGGCCATTCCGGAAGAGACTTTTTACGCCGAAGTTGCCGAGGTCAGCCCTGTACTGGATCCCGCAAGCAGAACCATGCGAATACGCCTCCGTTTTATGGATCGCCCTTCAGGCCGGGCCGCCATAGACGAGCGTATCAGGGCGGGGATGTTCGCCACGATAACGCTGGTTACCAACGCCAGAGCCAATGTGCCGGTCATCCCCCGGACTTCGGCGATCAATACCTACGGCTCCTGGATTGTGTTTATCGTGGACGAAAATAACATCGCCCGGCGGTGCGAGGTGGAACTGGGTATTGAGAACGAGGAACTGTTTGAAATCCTCAGCGGCGCCGCAGCCGGGGACCGGGTGGTGAGCGCCGGGCAGAATTTTCTTTCCGACGGCGATCCGGTCCGCGTAGTAGAGTGAGCGGGCCGCGCTTTTTTCCGTTTGGCGGAGAATGATGTGTGCAGGTTTTCGGGCAGGGCGTGTGCCGCCCCGCCCTGGGCTACTGTTTTGAGGAATGCCGTCTGTTACCGGGTGAATTGCGGACTGCCAGGGTTGGCTGCCCAGGTCGCAGCGTTTCGGGCGTCGGTCCAGTCGTTGCTGGCGTCGTAGATCTCTGCCCATGACCACGTAGTACAACATCTCATTAACCGTGGAATTATTGTAATGTTTTTTAATAGTAGACTACGAAAATACGGCGTTGCACAGGGGAGTAATTACCGGCGGCTATCTAAAAAATCCCGCGTTTTTTGAGCCATACCAGGGAAGATATTCATTCAAAAACACCCGTGATGTCTCACGTAAAAATCTAACCAAGGGGTGAAAAAAACTCAGGTTAAATTCTAACCATGGTTTTTGATAACAAGATACTCAAGCCGTTGACAGGCTTTTGCAAGACTGTCCT
>JAITGJ010000284.1 GCA_031280705.1 Spirochaetaceae bacterium | reverse complement strand
CTTATCGGATTTGCCCTTGTTCTGGTACTTTTTGCCCTGTGGTTTTTTGTTTTCCGTAATCGCGGCGAAAAAGACTGTCCGCCATCCGCCGCCGAACGCCCCGTCGAGGCGCCGGTCTCCCCGCCACCTGTTACGGGGCCTCCGCCGGAACCTGTCGCGGCGGCTCCACCTGTAGTAACGCCGCCGCCTGTGGTGGCACCGCCGCCCGTTATTGAGGCCCCCGTGACTGCGCCTCCACCGTCCGCCCAGCCCGCGGCCCGGCGGCAGCGTCCGCCCGCGCCGGTTTCAAGTTACCGGGTACCCACAGTGATCCCCCGGGAGGGTGTGCCATACCGGATTCGCTGGGGGGATACCCTGTGGGACATTGCCGAAGCGTTTTACCGCAACCCCTGGCTGTATCCACGGATCGCCCGCTTTAACCGTATACGGAACCCGGACCGGATCATTTCCGGCACCACCATACGGATACCGCCGAAAAATTAAAGGAAGCGCTGATTAACGTACCGCTTCGGCATATACGCCGTATCAGCGCTTTCTCCGGCGCCTTCCGTTCCGGCAGCCCTTCTCCCGCAAGGCCATGTACAGCGGCCCAACCGGGACGCCTCGCGGGAACCGCTCCGGCTCGTCCGGCGGGGCGGAAACCCGGCGGCAGTTTATGTATCGCGGCGTTCCTGTTCCTCCTTCCCGCGTTGGGTTCCTGCCAGACCGAAGGCGGCGCGGACGCGGCTTTTTACCGGGGCCTTACCGTCCGGGCTGCCGCGCCGGAAGCCGGGCCGTTCGCCCGTGATGATTCTGCCCCTAATGAACCGGGAGCGGACCGGGAAGACGCCGCGCGGTATTTTATGGAAGCCCTGAAAAGCAAGAATCCCGTTATGCGCGAAGCCGCCGCCGCCGAACTTCCCCCGCGCCTTGCCGCCGTAAATCCCGCCGGGGAGATCCTTGCGGAGGCAGCCGGCCGGGTGATGCGCTGGACAGAGGTTCTCCCTGCCGCGTATGAAGACGGCGGCCCCTTTGACGAGGCGGAATTCGAGGCGATTCAGGGCCGCTTTGCCGTGGCCCGTTCGGCCTTTGCCGCGGCGCTCCGCCATTTCAAAATCACGCAGGAGAAGGACCCGCTCATTTTTTTGCGGCATCACGAAACCCTCACCGATTTGGGAAGGAGTTTTCAGTTTGCCGGAAGCGGCGGCGACGGTTCCCGCCTGTTTCAGGAATGGGAGGCGGCCATCGCGTTGGGCGCTTTTGCCGGGGAAAACGGGATTCCCGCGCCAGACACGGAGGATGCGGCGATACTCCGCTACCGGCTTCTTTATTTTTCGGGCCGGATGGAACGTCAGTGGGGTAATGTAAGCCGCGCCATCGAGCTTTTTGACGCGGCGCTGGAATTTGCCCCGGCGCTGGAACGCCGGAACCCTCCCGGACAGGGCGTTCCCCCGCTCCCCGGCCAAAGCGACGCCTGCATCTGGTACATCCTCTCCATGAGTCTCCGTCAAGACGGAGCCCGTCAAGACGGTTTCCGTCAAAACGGCACGGCGCTTGACGCGCTGGAAAAATACCTGCCCCGCGTCCGCCGTTATACGGTGGTTGAAGATATTCTTGAAGAGCTTGCCCGCTCCCTTGTGGCCGGGCGAAAATGGGAAACCCTGCGCGCCGTATATGAACTTATCCCACCCGGGGCCGATGGCTCTTCCCGCGCCCGTTATGCCTATCTTTTGGGGCGCGCGGCGGAATTGGGCTATTACGGAAATCCGGCGGAAAGCGGGATATTTTTCCGCGCGGCCCGTAATGACGCCTCCGCTTCCCTGTATTATCGCGCCCTGGCCGCGTCCCGCCTGGGGGAAGGGCCGCTTGAAATACCCGGTGAAGCGGGCGAAGCGGCCGCCCTGCGCGCCCTGGCAAAGAACCACGCCCTGACCAGGACCTACGCCTTTCCGCACCGGGCGGAGATGTCATTTCTTCTGGGGTTTTTCAGCCACGGCGCGGCGGAATTCGCCTGGCCGTGGATTACCGCATGTGCCGGTAAACTTACCATTCCCGAACTCCGCGCCCTTGCCGCAAGCCTTCAGGAAGCGGGCCGCTGGGACGAATCCCTCCGCCTTGCCGCCGCGTGGATGGAGCGGAAAGATTATGCCCTCTCCCGTACCGATATGGAATTGTACCATCCGCGCCCGTTCCGGGAAGAAATTGAAACATACGCCGCACGGGCGAAAATTGATCCCTGGCTTCTTTACGGCATTGTCCGCACGGAGAGCGCCTTTATGCCGGCCATCCGCTCAAGCAGCGGGGCTATCGGCCTTACCCAGCTTATGACGGAAACGGCGGAGGAGATGGCGGCCCGTTACCGCCGATCAGGAGGCGGAGAACTCGAAGAACCCCTCGATCTTGTCCGCGTGGATACCAATCTGTTTCTCGGTTCGGCGTATTTCCGCCACCTGCTTGACCGTCTTGAAAACCCGCTGGTGAGCCTCCTCGCCTACAACGGCGGCATCACCCGTGTACGCCGCTGGCAGCGCGCCGCCGGGGATCTCCCGCCCGACCTCTTTGCCGAAACGGTGGCATTCCGCGAAACCCGCGCCTATGGCCGCCGTGTTTTTTCCGCGGCGGCGGCCTACGCATATCTGTATTACGCGCTTACGATGGAAGACGTTCTGTCCGATATATTAAAATAACACGGCGTGCCGGAACATTAACAGCGTTGTTCGATAACCAACCGGGTCAGCGAGCAACTCCAATCAAGGAGCCATGCGTGAGCGTGAGACTTTTTTCCAGTTCAGAACAAAAATACCGGATGGCCAGCATCGCAAGCGCCATCGCCCTGACCGGCGCGGCCCTCATGCTCGCTTTTTCCATAACCGGGGCGATTTTCAGCCTTCCTTTTATTGGCCGCGCGCTGGGGGCGTTCCTCGTCGGGGCATACGGCGTACTCGCAATCCTCATCCCGGTATACCTCATCTGGGCGGCGTGGATTCTTGTTGACAGCCGGTGGCGGCCCGACCGGATATTTGTCCTTGCCGCGGCAATTTTGCCGTTTATGACCCTTGCCATCGGCATCGGTTTTATCCAGCGGTTCGATTACTACGCCCGGCGCTTCGCCGCGCTGGAACGGGCGGGGCGGAACGGATTTAGTGTATTCGTGATTCTCCTTGCGTTTGTTGAAGGCATGATCATCCGCGCGTTCCTTCCCTTCCTGTTTCCCGAACGGTACGGCGCGAAAAAAGGCTCCGTCAAAAAAACTTCCGTTTACGGCGAGGCCGCCCTGCCGATTCCCTTCACGCGGGGAGGCGGCACGGCGGGCACGGACCGAGGCGAAAGCGGGACCGGCCCTGATGCCGCCGTCCCCGCCGGTGAGGCAAACACGGCGGAAGATACATCATTATTGCCGGCGGAGCGGGAAGCAAACGCCGTTTCCGTCCCGGTTATCATCAATTTCCCCGAACAAAAGCCCCTTGCCAGCGCCCGCGCCCTCCAGGAGCTTGAGCGAAATGCGATGAACGCGGAAAGCGAAGCGGATGGCAGCGGCGTATACGCCGGCGGCGCGGAAGATGAAGCGGCGGAAGAACGTGAAGCATGGGAAGAACCTGAGGAACTGGAAGAAGCGGAAACCGCATACGAAAGCCGCGCCGGTTACTACCGTCCGGCCGTCCCGTTCCCCGCAAAAAGCGTTCCGGAAAGCGAGGATGATCTTCCCGGCGCGGAAGACGGGGAGGCCGAAGAAAGCGCGTCCTACATCACGCCGCCCGGCGTACCGCCAGGAAGCGGCTCGTCCCTTTTTGATACGCTTGAAGTTATTGAAGACAGTGATGATGAAGAAAACAGCGCGGATTCCGCGCCTGCCTCCGCGCCGCGCCGCCGGGAAAAGACGCGCCGGAATAAACCGGCGGGGCGTTACCATATTCCCGCTGAAATTCTTACCGCCTACCCTGACTGGCAGTACTGGATTATTGATCAGGGAACAAAAGACGCCGCGCTGGTGCTTGAAAAAACACTCGAAGAATTTAATATCCAGGCGGAAGTTACCGGCATCAAAAAAGGTCCGGTGATTACCATGTTTGAAATACTTCCCGCGCCGGGAGTAAAACTTTCGCGCATCGTCAATCTGCAGGACAATATCGCGCTCCGCCTTGCCGCGTCCTCCGTGCGCATCGTGGCGCCCATTCCCGGCAAACACGCGGTGGGCATTGAGGTGCCCAACCGGAAACGAAACATTGTTTCCTTCCGGGAAATTATTGAAGGGGAACTTTCCGCCGCGAAAAAAGCGGACGGCAAAAAGCCGGGCATTCCCGTCGCGCTGGGCAAGGACATTACCGGCGAAGCACAGACGGTTGATTTAACGCAGACGCCGCATCTCCTGATTGCCGGGTCCACGGGATCGGGAAAATCGGTGTGCGTCAACGCGATCATTCTTTCAATTTTGTATCAGCTTCCCCCGCAGGAATGCCGCCTTATCCTTATCGATCCCAAAATTGTGGAACTGAAACTGTACAACGATATTCCCCACCTGCTTACGCCGGTAATTACGGAACCCAAACGGGCGTTCCAGGCCCTGCAATATTGCATTTTCGAGATGGAACGGCGCTACGCCTGCCTTGATTCCATGGGCGTGCGCGACATTAAAAGCTACAATAAACGGATCAGGGAGCGCAGTATCGCTGCTGAATACATGCCCTACATCGTGGTCATTATCGATGAATTTGCCGATCTGATGGCGACGACCGGAAAAGAACTTGAAAGTACTGTCGCCCGCCTTGCCGCCATGAGCCGGGCCGTGGGCATTCATCTGGTGCTGGCGACACAGCGCCCCTCCATCGACGTCATTACCGGCCTTATCAAGGCAAATATCCCCAGCAGAATTGCCTTTATGGTGGCCAGCAAAATGGACAGCCGCATCATCATTGATCAGGTGGGCGCGGAAAAACTGCTGGGCAAGGGCGATATGCTCTACGCGGGCGTGGTTGATCCGTTTCCGGTGCGTATGCAGGGGGCCTTTGTTACGGAAGAAGAAGTAGAAAAAGTAGTGGAACATGTAAAAACGCTGGGCGAACCGGATTATATTGACGATGAAATTTTCTACGACGAAGACGAAGAAGGCGAACCGTCACTTTTTTCCGATGGAGAAGACCCCCTGTACGACAAGGCGCTCGAAATTGTGATGCAGCAGGGCAAGGCCAGCGCGAGCTATATCCAGCGGCGGCTCAAAATCGGCTACAACCGCGCGGCGCGTATCGTGGAAGAAATGGCCGCCCGGGGCGTGGTGGGGCCGGCCCAGGGTTCACGCCCACGGGAATTACTGCGCGGCGCATAAGGCTCAACGGCCTTTGGCTGTTGAGCTTATTTTTTGTCGCGGGCGGCAAAAAATCGTCCGATCCCGGCGGGGCGTGCCCGGGCAGCGGGCCGTGTGCAATGGCCGGAGCGGAGAGCGCCGGGGCAGAGGCCGCCGGGGATGTCCGCTTGCGATGCGCCCGATCAGTGGGTCTGCGGAGAAATGGGTGAATCAGCGGTAAAACTACAGTTTTTTTCACGTTTATGCTTGCAATCGCTGTTCTTATGAACAATACTTAATCTTATGGAGCACACGATGCCTTCCGGCGCGAAGAAAACCGTCCCGCAGGCCCGCTACGGCGCGCCGTGTACGGCGGCGCCTGCACCGGGGCATTTCCGCGTACCAGGCCCCCCCCCCTATATAAAATACGCGCGTAAACTTTTATTATATAACGAATTACACGCGAAAAAGTCATTTTCCCCCCGTCTGATAGAGGCGTTTTTTTACGAAA
>JAITGJ010000246.1 GCA_031280705.1 Spirochaetaceae bacterium | reverse complement strand
TCATCGTATTTAAGAAAAACACGAATCGTGGTGGCGCCCTCCTGGTTCACCTTCTTGAAATTCTTGATATACCCTTCCGTCTTGAGTATCTTGACGATCTCAAGCTTAAGACGCGAGGTAGGAATATCAACCTTTTCGTGCTTTGCCATTCCGGCATTCCGGATTTTGGTAAGCATATCAGCAATGGGATCAGAAACACTCATTCTGTCCTCCTACCAGCTTGATTTGGTAACGCCGGGAATAAGACCCTCGCTTGCCAGCTTGCGGAAGCAAAGACGGCACATTTCAAATTTGCGAAGATAGCCGCGGGGTCTTCCGCAGATACGGCAGCGGTTCACCTTGCGGGTCTTATATTTGGGCGTACGCAACGCCTTGATGATCATCGCTTTTCTTGCCATGTCAGCTCCTATTTTCTAAAGGGCATTCCGAACCGGGTGAGGAAAGCTTTCGCCTCCGCGTCGGTCCGGGCGGTGGTGACGATAACAATGTTGAGTCCCGCCACCCGTTCAATCTTGTCGAAATCAATTTCCGGGAAAATGATCTGCTCCTCGATACCCAGGGCGTAGTTCCCGTGGCCGTCGAAAGCGTTCTGGCTTACCCCGCGAAAATCCTTGACCCGGGGGAGCGCCACATTCACGAGCCGGTCCAGGAATTCGTACATCATGGCCCCCCGGAGCGTTACCTTCGCGCCGATTTCCTGGCCTTCCCTGATCTTGAAGTTGGCGATACTTTTACGGGCCTTGGTCTTTACGGCCTTTTGCCCGGTTATCAGGGTCAGATCGTCGATGGCCGCGTCCAGGAGTTTTTTGTTCTGGAGCGCCTCGCCCACGCCCATGCTTACCACAATTTTTTCCAGCTTCGGGGTCTGCATGGGAGACGAATACCCGAATTCCTTGATCAATTCCGGCGCGATCCGCTCCCGGTAGATCTTTTTAAGGCGCGGTTCATACGCTGCCGCCATTACAGAGCCTCCCCGCATTTCCGGCAAACCCGGTTTTTTTTGGCCCCGTCAATCTTATACCCGATCCGGGTGGGGCCGCATTTTTTACAGACGATCATCAGGTTGGACGAATGAAGCGGCGCTTCAATCTCGATGATGCCGCCACGGTCCTGCTGGTTCCGGCGTTTCTGGGCCTTTTTGACAATATTGGCCCCCTCCACGATTACCCGGTCCTTGTCCCTGAGTATTTTGATGATCCGGCCCCGCTTGCCCTTGTCCTTTCCGGCAATGATCTGGACCGTATCCTCTTTTTTCAGTTTGAACTTGTGCGCTGTTTCCGCCATACCATGCTCCTCGATAACCCGGCGGCCCTACAGAACTTCCGGGGCCAGAGAGACGATTTTCATGAACTCTCCCCGCTCCCGCAGTTCCCGGGCAACGGGCCCGAAAATACGTTTGCCCCGGGGGTTCAACGCCGCGTCAATAATCACGCAGGCATTATCATCAAACCTGATATAGGTGCCGTCGGGCCGGCGGTATTCCTTGTGGGTCCGCACAACCACCGCCTTCTCTACGGCGCCCTTTTTTATTGTCGAGGTGGGAAGAGCGTCCTTCACCGCCACCACGATAATATCGCCGATACTTGCGTATTTACGTTTTGATCCGCCAAGAACCTTGATACACTGGACTATCTTGGCGCCTGAATTGTCGGCGACATTCAGGAACGTTTCTACCTGGATCATTTACACAACACCCCTTCGCGCGCAACCGGCTCCCGGCAACACTACCGCGCCCGCTCAACTATCTCCACAAGTTTCCAGCACTTTTCCCTGCTCATGGGGCGGCATTCAATGACCCGCACCCGGTCGCCGGTTTTGGCTTCGTTATTGGCGTCATGCGCCTTGAGTTTTTTGATCCGCCTGATGTACTTTTTGTACAGCGGGTGCAGGGTGAGCGTTTCAACGGCGACCACAATGGTTTTGTCCATTTTGTCGCTCTTGACGGTCCCCACAAACTCCTTCTTTCCGCTCTTCCGTACCGCGTTACCGGCTGTAACGGCCTGTTCTTCCATGCTGATTCCTTACCTTAGGCTTGCGCGGCCTTGATCGCCTCAAGAGCCTGGATTTTTTCCTGCTCATGAATAAGCGTATTGAGCCGCGCGATCTGCCGCCTCATAATCCGCTTCTGCACCGGATTTTCCACATGGCCGATAACCACCTGAAACCGGAGTTCCATATACTTCCTGTTAAGTTCGTCCCGCTTTGCCTTGAGTTCCGGGAAAGACAGATTCTTGAATGAATTCTTCATAACGGCCCGCCTACATTCCCAGTTCGTAATCGGCGCGGGCGGCAAATTTGGTCTTGATGGGAAGTTTCGCCCCCGCAAGTTTCATCGCCCCTTCGGCAAGTTTCCGGTCCACGCCGCCAAGCTCAAACATAACCGTGCCGGGCTTTACCACCGCCACCCAGTATTCCGGCGCGCCCTTTCCCTTGCCCATGCGGGTTTCCGCGGGCTTTTTGGAATAGGGCTTATCCGGAAAAATCCGTATCCAGAGTTTGCCGCCGCGCTTGATGTGGCGGTTCATGGCGATACGGGCCGCTTCTATCTGCCGGTTGGTGATCCACATCCGTTCCAGGGCGACAAGGCCGAATTCGCCGAAGGCGACGGTATTGCCCCGCGTCGCGCTGCCGGGCATATTACCCCGTTGAACCTTGCGGAATTTTACCCGTTTTGGACTTAACATACCTTAACTCCTTCCCGGACCGCGTTCGGCATCCCGCCGGTCCCCGCCGGGCCGCCGCTTTTTCACCAGCGAACCCGCGTCTTCCTTTTGTTCCTTGCCGTATTTCATGCCGTTGTACACCCACACCTTGATCCCGATGGAACCGAACGTGGTATGGGCTTCGGTGAAACCGTAGTCAATATCCGCCCGGAGGGTATGCAGGGGAATCCGCCCTTCCTTGGCCTCCTCGGTCCGGGACATTTCCGCGCCTCCCAGCCGGCCCGAAAGCCGCACCTTGACGCCCTGCGCATTGCCTTTTTTGATGGCGTTGCCGATTGCCAGTTTCATGGTCCGGCGAAACGATGACCGGGCCAAAAGCTGGCGGGCGATATTCTGGGCGATAATCTGGGCGTTATTGTCCGCGTTGCGGACTTCCTTGATCTTGATCTGGATCTTTTTATGGACCTTCTTTTGCAGTTCCATCCCGATTTTTTCGATATTGGCGCCCTTGACGCCGATAATCACACCGGGCCGGGCCGTATGAATCACGATGGTAATGCGCTGCGGATGACGGATAATTTCCAGTTCCGCGATGTCCGCACCCCGGGTTTCGGGCATATCCTTGATAAGCTGCCGGAGCCGGAGGTCCTCGTGCAGGGTATTCGCGTACTCACGCGGGTCCACATACCAGCGGGAAGCCCACGTCCTGTTAATGCCGACCCGCAGTCCTACGGGATTTACTTTTTGTCCCACCTTACTCTCCCGCCTTTCCCCGCGCGGCGGACGCCCGCGAAGTTTCATCGATTACCACGGTGATGTGGCTGAGCCGCTTGAGCAGCATATCGGCCCGGCCACGGGCACGGTACCAGATCCGCTTGAGCCGGGGTCCTTCGTCTACAAGCACTTCCCTGACGTAGAGCATATCCTCATCAAGCTGCTTGTTGAGGTTAAGCGCGTTGGAGGCGGCGCTTTTCAGGGTTTTCCTGACAAGCCGCGCGCCCCGGTGGGGCATATTTTCCAGCAGGGCCATCGCGTCAGGATAGAGCTTATGGCGGATCAGCGCCGCCACCGGCCGGATTTTATACGGAGAAGCGATAATAAACTTTGTTTTCGCCCGGTACCCCGGACGTGATTCGGTAACCGCCATGGCTTAACCCTTTGACGCTTTTTTGTCGGACCCCGCATGGCCCCGGAATATCCGGGTAGGGGCGAATTCGCCGAGCTTGTGGCCCACCAGGTTTTCGGTGATGTACACCGGCACCCAGGTTTTCCCGTTATAAACCGAAATGGTCCCGCCAACCATTTCGGGAATTATGGTCGAACACCGGGACCAGGTTTTGATCATCTTCCGTTCCCCGGCCTTGCTCATTTCCAGCACTCTTTTGTAAAGGCTCTTTTCGATAAAAGGCCCTTTTTTTATCGATCTCGACACGCTCTCCGCTCCCTTATTTCTTCTTCTTCCCGCGGCTCACGATAAACCGGGAAGAGGGTTTGTGCTTTTTACGGGTTTTGTATCCTTTAGTCGGCTGACCCCAGGGGGTTACCGGGTGGATACCCTTGTTTTTGCCTTCGCCGCCGCCGTGCGGATGATCAACCGGATTCATGACCATGCCGCGCACCGTGGGCCGCACGCCCAGCCAGCGTTTGCGCCCCGCTTTACCGAGGCTCGTATTCATGTGATCCTCGTTTCCCACCGTGCCTATTGTAGCGGAACATTTTTTGAAAACCATCCGCATTTCGCCTGAGGGGAGTTTCAGGGTAACGTAGTCCCCTTCCTTGGCGGCGATAAGGGCGCCGTTTCCGGCGGAACGGACCATCTGGCCGCCCTTGCCCAGCGTGAGTTCCACATTGTGAACCGTGAATCCCAGCGGTATATTTTCCAGGGGAAGGGAATTTCCCGTCTCGATAGGCGCGTCGCTCCCGGCCATAATCGAGGCGCCTACGGCAAGGCCCCGGGGGGCGATGATGTACCGCTTTTCCCCGTCCGCATAGTGAATCAGCGCGATATTGGCGCTCCGGTTGGGATCGTATTCAATGGAAGCGACTTTGCCCGGCACGCCGGTTTTGTCCCGCCTAA
>JAITGJ010000191.1 GCA_031280705.1 Spirochaetaceae bacterium | reverse complement strand
AGAAACTTCAGTTTCTGAACAGCTTCCGCTTAAAAACGCAATTTCGCAGCCCCAAAGCGTAGCGCCGGGGCGAGAAATTGCAGGACTTGTGAAATAACCAACCGGGTTATTGAACAAGTATTGATTCTGTTCCCCTGTTTATGCTATGCTGAAGTTCGCCATTGGGACGTAGGCAAGCGGTAAGCCACCGGGTTTTGGCTCCGGCATTCACAGGTTCGAACCCTGTCGTCCCAGTCAAAATACGAACCCGCCGTTCAGGCGGCGGGTTGCTTCCCGCATTGGATTTGCCATGGTGCGGTATTTTTATGAATGAGGTGTATAAATGAGTCAGGTTGTGTTATCCGCAAAAAATCGTCAAAAGGCAGGCTCCGCCGAGTCACGCAGGCTCCGGCGCGGGGGCCGCATCCCGGCGGTGCTCTATGGAAGGGCTGGCCAGGCAATCGTCATAGACCTTGACGCTCTGGAATTTACGCGCCGGGTAAAGCATATTTCCGAAAGTACCATTGTAAAGATCGAGATTGACGGTACTTCTCACGATGCCTTTGTGAAGGATACCCAGCGCAATATCGTTGACGGGAATATTCTCCACGTTGATTTTTATGAGGTTGAAAGCGGCGTTGCCCTGCGGGCCAAGGTCTCCATTCATTTGCACGGGAATCCCATTGGCGTGCGCGAAGGCGGTATGCTTGAATCGCCGCTCCATGAAATCGAAGTTGAATGTCTGCCCAAGGATCTGCCAGAGCGGATCGATGTGGATATTTCGGAACTGAAAGTGAACCAGTCCCTCCATGTGCGGGACATTCCTTTGGGCGAAGGGGTGAAGCTCATTTCCGGTCCGGATCAGGTTGTGGCCCTGGTGAAGTTTGCCAAGGCCGAAGCCGTTCCCGCAGCCGCCGAAACGGAAGCCGCAGCAGCAGCGCCTGGAGCCGCTCCCGCAGCCGGGGCCGCTCCCGCCGCGGCGGGCACTACAGCAGCAGCGCCTGCCGCCGAGAAGAAAGGCTGATACACCGGGGACCGTGCGTCGCGCTTTTTACATGCGGGCTTTCCGGCGTTGCCGGAAAGCAGGTCTCCTTCCTTTGGATTTCTTGGGCTTCACGCCGGTTGGCAGGCTGATATAATGGCGCATAATGCTGAAGCTGCCAAAGCTGGTCCTTTCCCTTCCGGGGATGTATATTGATGACTCCTGGTAATTTTGAATCCGCCGTTGCCGCCGCGTTGCCTGCTTGTCAGGCGGGTACGGTGTACCTTGCCGCGGTATCGGGTGGCGCGGATTCTACCGCCATGCTTGCGGCCCTGGTTTCACTGCGGGACAGCTTGGCTTTTACCCTGCGCTGTATCCACGTTGAGCACGGGATCAGGGCGGCGGCGGAAAGCAGAGGCGACGCCGCGTTTGTGCGGGAGCTCTGTGAAAAACTCAATACGTCCTGCAAAGTTGTATCCATCCAGCCGGGAAAAATCTCCGGGACCGCCAAACGTAACGGTATAGGTATTGAAGCCTCGGCGCGGCTGTACCGGCGGCGGGCGCTGTTTCGGGAGGCGCGGCGCGTTGAGGCGGAAACCGGGGCTTTTGTCCGCATCCTCACCGCCCACACCCGCGACGATTTGCTGGAAACGGCGCTGATGCGGATTCTCCGGGGCGCGGGTCCCGCCGGTCTTGCCGCCATGCCGGTATGCCGGGGACGATTCCTGCGGCCCCTGCTGGCATTGAGCCGCGCCGATGTACTCCGTTATCTTGCGGAAACGCATATCCCCTGGCGGGAAGACGCTACCAATGCCGACCCTCGTTTTCTCCGTAACCGGATACGGCATCGCCTGGTCCCCCTTCTAAACGAATCCTTTCCCCAGTGGCGGACCGGACTTGCCGCTTTGAGCGAAACCCAGTCCCTGGCCGCCGCCTTTATTGGGGACGAAGCCCTGCGCCGTATTGTCTGGGTTACTGACGGCGGCGCTCTGCATACCGGCGCGGAATTTTTTTTTGCCCAGAGCGCGGTCATCCGCGAGGAAGCCCTGTTTCAGGGTATAGACCGGCTGCTGGCTGGACGCGCAATTCCCGTCCCGGTAAAGCGGGCCGCCCTCAGGCGTTTCTGCGCGGGACTGGTCAAGGCAGCGGATATGGGGCCGCTCCGGGTCAGGCGGGAAGGCGGCGAAATCATTCTCTCCATGCGGAAAAAACAGCCTTCAGAGAGTGGTTTTGCGCTGTTGATTAAAGGGCCGGGCTTATATACTCTTAAAAGGGTATTTTTTGAAGTTGCGCTCTATTCACAAGCGGGATCTGAATCCACCGATGGGTTTTGCGCCCTGCCGCCGGTTGCGGTGCGGCGGACTTACAAGGGTGATTGCATGGTTAATTCCGGAGGGAAAATGCCGCCGGACGGGGGAACGGCCCGCAGGCGTGAACGCATGTGGAGCGCGGTTGACCGGCTGGGGATAGCGGCCTTTATTGGTCCGGACGGCCTGATGCAGCGCAGGGCTGTTCCTGTTCATTTCCGCGAAGCGGAGCGTCAGGCGCTTTGCGTGGTGAAGGTACAAAAATCGAATAACACTACCGGGGGTATGAATGTTCAACAATCAAAATGATAAACCGCCTGAGCGGGGACCCCGTCCGTCTTTGCAGGGCGGGCGGCCAAACGGCGTGGCCCTGGTTTTCTTTCTGGTCATGGCGGGGCTGTTCGCCGCGTATTTTTTCAGGAGCGATTCTACTCCGGTGCGGGAGATCCGGTATTCGGATTTTACCCGCTTTGTCGAACAGAACCAGATCGAGTCCGTCACCATTCACGATAACGATACCATGGATATTTTCATCAGGGGTTCTTCCAGCCAGGAACCGGCCCAGATGCGGACCCGTATTCCCTACGCGGATCCGAATCTGCTCTCTTCCCTGCGGGAAAAAAACATCAACATTTCCGGGGCGGCGGCCCGGCCCAATCCCTGGCGCGTGGCAATGGAACTCTTGCCCTGGTTTATTGGGTGCGGTTTTATCTGGTTCATGTTCAGGAACCTGC